>NZ_CP047883.1:0-162500 GCF_013305725.1 Streptococcus mitis | reverse complement strand
CATCACTACATACTCTAGTACAGGAATATCAACCTGTTGTCCATCGGATACACCTTTCGGTCTCTCCTTAGGTCCCGACTAACCCAGGGCGGACGAGCCTTCCCCTGGAAACCTTAGTCTTACGGTGGACAGGATTCTCACCTGTCTTTCGCTACTCATACCGGCATTCTCACTTCTATGCGTTCCAGCACTCCTCACGGTACACCTTCATCACACATAGAACGCTCTCCTACCATACCTATAAAGGTATCCACAGCTTCGGTAAATTGTTTTAGCCCCGGTACATTTTCGGCGCAGGGTCACTCGACTAGTGAGCTATTACGCACTCTTTGAATGAATAGCTGCTTCTAAGCTAACATCCTAGTTGTCTGTGCAACCCCACATCCTTTTCCACTTAACAATTATTTTGGGACCTTAGCTGGTGGTCTGGGCTGTTTCCCTTTCGACTACGGATCTTAGCACTCGCAGTCTGACTGCCGACCATAATTCATTGGCATTCGGAGTTTATCTGAGATTGGTAATCCGGGATGGACCCCTCACCCAAACAGTGCTCTACCTCCAAGAATCTCTAATGTCGACGCTAGCCCTAAAGCTATTTCGGAGAGAACCAGCTATCTCCAAGTTCGTTTGGAATTTCTCCGCTACCCACAAGTCATCCAAGCACTTTTCAACGTGCCCTGGTTCGGTCCTCCAGTGCGTCTTACCGCACCTTCAACCTGCTCATGGGTAGGTCACATGGTTTCGGGTCTACGTCATGATACTAAGGCGCCCTATTCAGACTCGGTTTCCCTACGGCTCCGTCTCTTCAACTTAACCTCGCATCATAACGTAACTCGCCGGTTCATTCTACAAAAGGCACGCTCTCACCCATTAACGGGCTCGAACTTGTTGTAGGCACACGGTTTCAGGTTCTATTTCACTCCCCTCCCGGGGTGCTTTTCACCTTTCCCTCACGGTACTGGTTCACTATCGGTCACTAGGGAGTATTTAGGGTTGGGAGATGGTCCTCCCAGATTCCGACGGGATTTCACGTGTCCCGCCGTACTCAGGATACTGCTAGGTACAAAGACTATTTTAAATACGAGGCTATTACTCTCTTTGGCTGATCTTCCCAAATCATTCTTCTATAATCTTTGAGTCCACATTGCAGTCCTACAACCCCGAAGAGTAAACTCTTCGGTTTGCCCTTCTGCCATTTCGCTCGCCGCTACTAAGGCAATCGCTTTTGCTTTCTCTTCCTGCAGCTACTTAGATGTTTCAGTTCACTGCGTCTTCCTCCTCACATCCTTAACAGATGCGGGTAACAGGTAGTACCTGTTGGGTTCCCCCATTCGGAAATCCCTGGATCATCGCTTACTTACAGCTACCCAAGGCATATCGTCGTTTGTCACGTCCTTCTTCGGCTCCTAGTGCCAAGGCATCCACCGTGCGCCCTTATTAACTTAACCTTATTTTCTGACCTTTCAGTCATAAACTCTTATTAATACTACAGCGTTTTCGGTTTATTTTCTTGTTACTATTTGATATAGATATTCAATTTTCAATGTGCATTACTTGGTGATCTCTCACCAATGGAGCCTAGCGGGATCGAACCGCTGACCTCCTGCGTGCAAAGCAGGCGCTCTCCCAGCTGAGCTAAGGCCCCACAAGACCTCTCAAGACTAAACAAGACCAATGCGCAGTTCCTTATCCTTAGAAAGGAGGTGATCCAGCCGCACCTTCCGATACGGCTACCTTGTTACGACTTCACCCCAATCATCTATCCCACCTTAGGCGGCTGGCTCCTTACGGTTACCTCACCGACTTCGGGTGTTACAAACTCTCGTGGTGTGACGGGCGGTGTGTACAAGGCCCGGGAACGTATTCACCGCGGCGTGCTGATCCGCGATTACTAGCGATTCCGACTTCATGTAGGCGAGTTGCAGCCTACAATCCGAACTGAGACTGGCTTTAAGAGATTAGCTTGCCGTCACCGGCTTGCGACTCGTTGTACCAGCCATTGTAGCACGTGTGTAGCCCAGGTCATAAGGGGCATGATGATTTGACGTCATCCCCACCTTCCTCCGGTTTATTACCGGCAGTCTCGCTAGAGTGCCCAACTGAATGATGGCAACTAACAATAGGGGTTGCGCTCGTTGCGGGACTTAACCCAACATCTCACGACACGAGCTGACGACAACCATGCACCACCTGTCACCTCTGTCCCGAAGGAAAACTCTATCTCTAGAGCGGTCAGAGGGATGTCAAGACCTGGTAAGGTTCTTCGCGTTGCTTCGAATTAAACCACATGCTCCACCGCTTGTGCGGGCCCCCGTCAATTCCTTTGAGTTTCAACCTTGCGGTCGTACTCCCCAGGCGGAGTGCTTAATGCGTTAGCTACGGCACTAAACCCCGGAAAGGGTCTAACACCTAGCACTCATCGTTTACGGCGTGGACTACCAGGGTATCTAATCCTGTTTGCTCCCCACGCTTTCGAGCCTCAGCGTCAGTTACAAGCCAGAGAGCCGCTTTCGCCACCGGTGTTCCTCCATATATCTACGCATTTCACCGCTACACATGGAATTCCACTCTCCCCTCTTGCACTCAAGTTAAACAGTTTCCAAAGCGTACTATGGTTAAGCCACAGCCTTTAACTTCAGACTTATCTAACCGCCTGCGCTCGCTTTACGCCCAATAAATCCGGACAACGCTCGGGACCTACGTATTACCGCGGCTGCTGGCACGTAGTTAGCCGTCCCTTTCTGGTAAGATACCGTCACAGTGTGAACTTTCCACTCTCACACTCGTTCTTCTCTTACAACAGAGCTTTACGATCCGAAAACCTTCTTCACTCACGCGGCGTTGCTCGGTCAGACTTTCGTCCATTGCCGAAGATTCCCTACTGCTGCCTCCCGTAGGAGTCTGGGCCGTGTCTCAGTCCCAGTGTGGCCGATCACCCTCTCAGGTCGGCTATGTATCGTCGCCTTGGTGAGCCGTTACCCCACCAACTAGCTAATACAACGCAGGTCCATCTGGTAGTGGTGCAATTGCACCTTTTAAGCAAATGTCATGCAACATCTACTCTTATGCGGTATTAGCTATCGTTTCCAATAGTTATCCCCCGCTACCAGGCAGGTTACCTACGCGTTACTCACCCGTTCGCAACTCATCCGGAGAAGCAAGCTCCTCCTTCAGCGTTCTACTTGCATGTATTAGGCACGCCGCCAGCGTTCGTCCTGAGCCAGGATCAAACTCTCATTAAAAGTTTGAGTTCTCACTCATTTCTGTCACTGACAGATTTATTGTTTTTTCATTGTTCAGTACTACAACCTTAGTTATAGTGCCCTGCACATTGGTTCGTCTTGTTCAGTTTTCAAAGGTCTTTGTCACTTGCTTCTCTCAAGCGACAACTATATTAGTATATCACAGGTGCTTTCGCTTGTCAACACTTTTTTGAAACTTTTTTAATCTTTTTTCATCAAGTGTTCCATCCGCAACATACCATAGTCCGTACGGGATTCGAACCCGTGTTACCGCCGTGAAAAGGCGGTGTCTTAACCCCTTGACCAACGGACCTGAGCTGTTATTTTCAACTCTTACTATTATACAGACTTTTTCAGACTTGTCAACAACTTTTTCTGTTTTTTTCAAATTAAGTAAAAAGAGCCAGAATTATACTGACTCTTCTATTGATTGTTAAACTTAGAAGCACGTTCTTCTCCCCACCAATATGGGATTAGTTCTGCGACTTTCACCGTCTTTCTTGTATCGTAATCCATCATGAATTCTGCATCTTTATTTTCAGCGTTCAACTCTAAGAGGAACTCTCTGCAAGCGCCACAAGGCATACCCGAACTTCCACCATAAGGTGGTTTGTCTCGAAAAGCTAAGACTTTTTTAACTTTAGTTTGTCTCGAGAATTGGTACATATTGAAGAGTGCCGCCCGTTCTGCGCAGAGATGGAAAACACCACAGGTTCCCTCCATACAGAATCCTGTAAATATTTGCCCATCTTCTGCTTCTACTGCGGCAACGACATGATTCGCATAAACAAAATCAGATACTTCATGTGGATTATACAATTTCTGTGCTTCTTCGTACATCTTTTCCCAGATATCCATTGTTGCATCCTTCTTATTTAGAGATTTCTTTTAGCATGTTTTCGATATGCTGGATTGATTTTTCACGGCCTAACAAGAAGATAGTATCTGGCAATTCTGGTCCATGCATTTCACCTGAAACTGCGATGCGAATTGGCATGAAGAGATTTTTCCCTTTGATACCTGTTTCTTTTTGGACTGCTTTAATTTGTGGGAAGATATTTTCTGTTACAAATTCATCATCTGTCATCGCTTCAAGTTTTGCTTTGAAGGCTTCAAGAACTGTTGGAACTGTTTCGCCCGCCATGACTTCGTGCTCTGCTTCTGTCAATTCTGGGAAATCTGAGAAGAAAAGATCTGTCAATGGAATAATTTCATCTACTGATTTCATTTGAGGTTTATAGAGTTCCACCAATTTTTCAGCCTTGTTAGTTAAACGGCCTGCTTCCTCTAAGAATGGTTTTGCCATTTCAAAGATAGTTTCTAGGTCTGCATTCTTGATATAATCATTGCTCATCCAGTCGAGTTTTTTCTGGTCAAAGGCTGCTGGAGACTTGCTCAGGCGGTTTTCATCGAAAAGTTTAATGAGTTCTTCACGAGAGAAGATTTCATCTTCGCCACCTGGGTTCCAACCAAGAAGAGCAATAAAGTTAAAGACTGCTTCTGGTAAATAACCTTTTTTACGGTAGTCTTCAATAAACTGGAGGGTGTTAGTATCACGCTTTGACAGTTTCTTACCAGTCTCAGAGTTGATAATCAAGGTCATGTGACCAAACTCTGGGGCTTCCCAACCAAGGGCTTCATAGACCATAAGCTGTTTTGGTGTATTAGCAATATGGTCATCTCCACGGATTACGTGAGAAATTTGCATATCGTGGTCATCGATAACAACGGCAAAGTT
This sequence comes from Streptococcus mitis, assembly GCF_013305725.1. Classification (NCBI taxonomy): domain Bacteria; kingdom Bacillati; phylum Bacillota; class Bacilli; order Lactobacillales; family Streptococcaceae; genus Streptococcus; species Streptococcus mitis. Next base: position 157,520 of record NZ_CP047883.1, on the reverse strand, counting down.
GTAAGTTGGGTAACCGTCTTTCTTTTGGATAACCCAGTCACCGCCGATATTGCCACCTTCAAATTCGATATCTCCTTTGACCATATCATGCCACTTGTAGATACCTGACTCATTGACAGCCAAACGAACAGTTGGAATGATCCCTGCTGCTTCACGTTCTGCGATGTAAGCTGCTTTTTCTTCTTCACTCATACCAAGGTATTCGTTGATATATCGAGGTGTTTCACCAGCAGCTTCTTGGCGTTCGCGTTCAGCTGCCAACTCTTCTTCTGTAACGTAAGATTTGTAGGCTTTTCCTTCAGCTAACAGCTGGTCGATGTATTTTTGATAGAGTTCCAAACGCTCTGATTGGCGATAGTTTTCATGAGTTTCTGGACTTTCATCCCAGTCCATGCCCAACCAACGAAGATTTTCAAGCTGTGAACGTTCACCATCCTCGACATGACGTTTACGGTCAGTATCTTCGATACGAATGATAAAAGTTCCACCATGATGACGTGCATACAAGTAGTTGAACAATGCTGTACGAGCATTCCCGATGTGTAGTAGTCCTGTTGGACTTGGTGCGTAACGTACGCGGATATCTTTTGACATAGTTTCTCCTATAAAGTCTCTAGGCGTCTGCCTTTTTGCTCTCTATATTATATCACAAGTCTTGGCTGAGTCCAATCTCTATGAATAAAGAGAGTAAAAAGAGTGGACAAACCACTCTTTTCTTCTATTATAGACGTGCGTTAAGTTCTTTGCTCAATTCTTCAAATCCTGGTTTTCCAAGAAGGGCAAACATGTTACGTTTGTAAGCTTCAACACCTGGTTGGTCAAATGGGTTGATAGCATTCAAGTAACCTGAAAGAGCGATAGCCAATTCGAAGAAGTAGATTGTATAACCAAGAGTGAAAGCGTCTTGCTCTGGAAGAGTCACGTACATGTTTGGTACATCACCATCTGTGTGGGCCAGAAGAACACCATCAGTCGCTTTTTTGTTTACAAAGTCAACGTCTTTTCCTTGAAGGTAACCAAGTCCATCAAGATCTTCTTCCAAGCTAGGGATAATCACGTTTTTACGAGGTTTATCAACACGGACAACTGTTTCAAACATGATACGAGTTCCTTCTTGGATAAATTGACCAAGTGAGTGCAAGTCAGTTGAGAAGTTGGCTGAAGTTGGGTAGATACCCTTTTGGTCTTTTCCTTCTGATTCACCAGCCAATTGTTTCCACCACTCTGAGAAGTATTGAAGTGATGGCTCGTAGTTTACCAAGATTTCAGTTGCATAACCTTTACGGTAAAGAATATTACGAACTGCTGCGTATTGGTAAGCTTCGTTTTCAGAGATTTTATCTGAAGTGTAGTCTTTACGAGCTGCGTTAGCACCTTCCATAAGGGCTTTGATGTCAGCTCCTGATGCTGCGATTGGAAGCAAACCAACGGCTGTCAATACTGAGAAGCGTCCACCGATATCATCTGGAACAACAAATGTTTCCCAACCGTTAGCGTCTGCTTCAACCTTAACAGCACCTTTTTGGCGGTCAGTTGTTGCATAGATACGTTTGTTGGCTTCTTCTTGACCGTATTTCTTAACCAAGAGTTCTTTAAAGACACGGAAAGCAATCGCTGGTTCAGTTGTTGTACCTGATTTAGAAATCACGTTTACTGAGAAATCTTTATCAGCTACGTACTCTACCAAGTCAGCAAGGTAAGTAGATGAGATTGAGTTTCCTGCGTAAAGGATTTGTGGAGCCTTGCGTTCTTCTTTTGTTTGCAAGTTAGCAAAATGGTGGTTCAAGAAGTCGATTGCTGCTTTGGCACCAAGGTAAGATCCACCGATGCCGATTACAACCAAAACATCGCTGTCTGATTTGATTTGCTCAGCAGCTTTCAAGATGCGGTCAAATTCTTCGCGATCGTAGTTTTCAGGAAGGTCCAACCATCCCAAGAAGTCGCTACCAGCACCAGTTCCTTTACGGATCAATTCATCTGCTGCTGTTACTTGTGATTGCATGTATTCCACTTCATGTGGTGCAACAAATTTGTCTAAAACTTTTGAATAATCAAATTTAATATGTGACATGTTATTCCTCCAATATTTCTTCTTTTCTATCATAACGCTTACCTTCGTTTTTTTCAAGTTTTTTTGTCGAATTTCTCCAATTTTTATCAGAATTCAAACGTTTGCGTAAAAATCCCACATTTCAAAAATTTTGAAAAAATAAAAGAAAGAACGACTAGATGTTCCAGTCGTTACAGTTCATTCAATAAATACTCAAATAATTCTAAATTGCCATCTTCTTCATTAACCAGAAACTCTGGATGCCACTGCAAACCGATAATGCGGTGTTCGTCAATAGATTCAATCGCTTCGATGGTTTGGTCTCTTGGATCAATAGCAGTTACACGGAAATTAGGTGCCAAATCTTTAATGCTTTGACGATGGACGGAGTTGACCTGACTTTCTTTTCCAAATAGCTTAGCCACCACGCTTCCTTCTACTGTCTCAATAGAGTGAGATGTTCCGAAAGGTAGTCCTTGCCAGTGACCTTCAATTTCTTGATTGAGGGTTCCGCCAAAGGCAACATTGACAAGTTGGACACCGCGACAGATTGCCATAATTGGTTTATTCTGACGAAGCGCTTCCTTCAAGAGTGCCAATTCAAACTCATCGCGGACTAGATTGTAATCATCGCTCTCGATGGTCTTTTTCTCTCCATAAAACTGAGGATGAACATTTTGGCCTCCTGTCAAAATGAGTTTGTCAATCATTTCCACATAATCGCGTACAACTGACTCATCACCAACAGGAATGACTAAAGGGAGACCACCGACTTGACGAATGCTCTCTGCGAATCTACAAGATACAGATGAATGAATGTTTTTGCCTTCTGCGTCTACGGGACATAGATTTGCAGCAACTCCTACAACCGTTCTAGGCATGATGTCTCTCCTTTCGAATGTTAATACTCTTCGAAAATCTCTTCAAACCACGTCAGCGTCGCCTTACCGTACTCAAGTACAGCTTGCGGATAGCTTCCTAGTTTGCTCTTTGATTTTCATTGAGTAAAACGATAGTCCTATCATATCACTCAAAATGACTTTCGTCTAATATGTTTTTTTAAAGTCCGTGATAAATATTTTTTATGAACAAGAAAAAGCTGCCCACATAGGACAACTTCTTTCTTATTCAAAGACAAATTGATTGTGATAGAGTTCTGAGTAGAATCCACCTAGTTTCAAGAGTTCATGGTGATTACCACGTTCAATGACTTCTCCATCTTTAAGGACAATAATCTGGTCTGCATTGAGAATGGTTTTCAAGCGGTGGGCAATGACGAAACTAGTTCTGCCTGCTACAACCGCCTCCATGGCATGCTGAATCTTGCTTTCTGTCACCGTATCTACGTTTGAAGTGGCTTCATCTAGAATGAGAACTTCTGGATCTGTCATCAAGGTTCGAGCGATAGAAATCAATTGCTTTTGTCCTGTCGAGAAGATGCTTTGATCATCATCTATAAGAGTATCGTACCTATCAGGCAAACTTTCAATATAGTCGTGAATGTGGGTTGCCTTGGCTGCTGCCTCAACCATTTCTTGACTAGCATCTGGCACACCGAAACGGATATTGTCTCGAATCGTTCCACTAAATAAGACCGAATCCTGCAAAACAATTCCCACCTTGCTTCTAAGACTATCTAAATCATAGTTACGGATGTCTTTGCCGTCAAAATAAATACCACCAGCATCAACATCATAAAAGCGATTGATGAGGTTCATAATAGTCGTTTTCCCTGAACCTGTCGGACCAACAACCGCTGTCATCTGGCCTTTCGGAGCGGAAATGCTGACATCTTTCAAAATAGGTTTATCAGGCAGGTATGAAAAATCAATATGACTGATTTCAACACCTTCTTGCAACTTAGTGAAGATTGGAGCCTTTTCAGGTCGGATTTCTTCCTCTGCGTCAAACATTTCCTGAATCCGTTCAGCACCTGTAAAGGCTAACTGAAGGCTTCCCCAACTAGCCGCAACTTGAATAATAGGCTGGTAGTACTGCTGTGAAAATTGGGCAAACATAACAATCAAACCTAGGGCTGTACTTGTTTCAATAGACTTATCATTCAAAAGTACAGCTGAACCAGCAAAGATGACGATAGCTGTATTAACCAGGCTCATCCCATTCATGACAGGGAAAAGAATTCCTGAGAACATTCTTCCTTTAAAGGTTGCCTTGCGCACGCGCTCATTTTGTTCAAGAAATCCTGCCATCATATCCTTTTGAATTCCTTGCACAATCACGGCTTTTTGGCCTGAAATACTCTCGTCCATATAGGCGTTGAGTTTCCCTACCTCTTTTTGCTGGAGGTTGGTGTATTTGCGTGCCATTTTTACAATAAAAATCAGCATAAGGAAGGCCACTGGTGTGCTGGCAATGGTGATGAGGGCCAGCGTCACATTTCTCGAAAACATGACGAGAATCAGACCAATGTATAAAACAATATTGCTCATGACCTGAATCAAGCTTTCGTTAAAGGCTTGGAGGATATTATCCAAATCACTGGTAAAACGAGACAGGATATCTCCATCTTGTCGGCGGTCAAAGAAAGAAACTGTCAAGCGAGCAAGCTTACCGAAGAGGCCTTTGCGCATCTCATTGGTCGACTCTGCAATCACGCGCGTCATGAGACACATGTATATCACACTAGAAATAAATAAAACCAAAACCAGCAGACCAAGATTGACCATGATTCCTGATAGGCTTTGCCAAACAAGTTCTGGATTGCCATCTTGATAAGCTTGAACTAAATTGGCTAGCTCTGTTACCGCTTGTCCAGAAAAGACCGGAAAGAGGGCTTGGGCAAGAGTTGCCAGAACAATCATCAGGATAACAACTACAAATGATAGCTTATAGACTTTAAAATAATTCCAAAAAAATTGAACTGTCTTCATTTTACTCCTCCTTTCCTTTCTGTGTTTCGTAGATTTCACGGTAAACAGCATTGTTGGCAACCAAATCTGCATGCGTCCCTTGACCAATCAATCGCCCTTGATCTAGAACCAAGATTTTATCTGCATGGACAACCGAGCTAATCTTTTGAGCGATGATAATGGTTGTCGTTCCCTTTAATTCCTCATTCAAGGCTTCTTGAACCAGGCGCTCTGACTTAGCATCCAAGGCTGAGGTCGAATCGTCAAAAATCAGAATACGTGGATTGCTGACAATCCCACGCGCAATCGACATCCTTTGTTTTTGCCCACCAGAGAAGTTGGTTCCTCGTTCCTCAACTGGACTTTCAAAGGTTTTCTCCATACGATGAATGAATTCACTGGCTTGGGCAATATTGGCTGCGCGCTCCATTTCAAATAGTGTAGCATCTCCTTTGCCCTGTCTCAGGTTATCTGCAATCGTTCCACTAAAGAGAATGGCACGTTGGAGAACGATAGAGACAGCTTTACGCAAGGTTCCTTCACTCACTTCTCGAATATCCTTGCCTCCGATTTTGATAGACCCTTCCTGTGGGTCAAAGAGGCGTGGAATCAATTGAGCCAAGGTTGATTTTCCTGCACCAGTAGCTCCAACGACACCAACCATCTGACCAGGTTCAATAGTAAAGCTCACATCTTTCAGCATCGGTTCCTTATCCATTGGATAGGTAAAGGTCACATTTTCAAAGCTAAGACTGCCGACCAACTCTTCATCTGGGACATCCTTGAAGGTCATGGCTGGCTCTGCGTCAAGAATTTCTCGAATACGACGCATAGAAATCATAGCACGACTGACAGAATTTCCCAAAAATCCAACCATGACAATGGTAAAGATAATCTGGCTCAGGTAATTGACAAAGGAAGCAATGGAACCAACAACTGACGGATCCGACTGAACCATCCCAGCAACCAGCCAAATAGAGAGGAAAACCGCCCCGTAGCCGACCAGCATCATAAAGGGTTCCACTACTGAAAAGGCATAACCAATGTAAAGGTTTTGACCAAGAAGCTCGTCTGAAACCTCCGTAAACTTAGCAAACTGCTCTTTTTCTTGGACAAAGGACTTGACCACACGAACGCCACGCAGATTTTCCTTGGCAATGGCATTGATGCGCTCAAGAAGGGTTTGAAACTTGGCAAAACGAGGCCCCATCATACCCATCATGACAGCAGTCAAGCTAAAAATCAAGATTACCATGAGAACAATCACCCACCACAGAGAAGGTAGGGTTTGAACCGCCAAGATAAACGAACCGATGAACAAGAGGGGGAGCCTGAAAAGAATTTGGAAGGTCATCATGACGACGTTCTGAATCTGGTTGATATCATTTGTCATTCGAACGACTAGATTTCCCGCATTAAATTGTTCAATATTAGCATAAGAAAAGGTTTGGATTTTACGGAAGGCATCCTCTCGAAGGTCAGATGAAACTCCTTGGGCAATATAGGCTGCAAGGACAACATTGATCCCACCAGCAACCAGACCGACCACGGCCACACCAATCAACCAAGCCCCTATACTATAGATAGCTTCATATTTCCCAGCAAGGAGAGCGTCTAACACTTCCTGCAGGTAACGCGGCTGCAGAAGTGAACTAGCAACCATCAAGCCTGTCATCAGGAGCGAAGCCAAGGCCTGCCACTTGTAGGTTTTTATTTTCTGAATCAGCATACTTTCTCCTTAAAAAATAGACAAAAGGGAGCGACAATGCGTCAGCTCCTTCTCATTCTGTTTGTGTGATGTTATTCTAGCAAAAAAGTGAAGGATTGTCAAAGAAGTCTCCTTGATACAAATTAGTGCGCTTTCATCTACAGTAATGCATGATAAAGGTTTTTATGGTAAAATAGTAAAAAGAAGGTTATAAAGGAGGGGAATATGGAAAAACAAACCATCGCCGTCTTGGGGCCTGGTTCTTGGGGAACTGCCCTTTCACAAGTCTTAAATGACAATGGACACGAGGTACGTATTTGGGGAAATCTTCCCGAGCAAATCAATGAAATTAATACCTATCATACTAACAAGCACTACTTTAAAGATGTCGTTCTAGACGAAAATATCATTGCCTACACTGACTTAGCAGAAACATTGAAAGATGTGGATGCGATTTTGTTTGTTGTCCCAACAAAAGTGACACGACTTGTTGCCCAGCAAGTTGCACAAACCTTGGACCATAAGGCTATCATCATGCACGCATCAAAGGGATTAGAGCCTGATAGCCATAAACGATTATCAACCATCCTTGAAGAAGAAATTCCTGAACATCTCCGCAGTGATATTGTCGTTGTTTCAGGCCCTAGTCATGCAGAAGAAACCATTGTGCGTGACCTAACTTTAATCACTGCTGCTTCTAAAGATTTACAAACAGCTCAATACGTTCAAGAGCTCTTTAGCAATCACTACTTCCGACTTTATACCAATACGGATGTTATCGGGGTCGAAACCGCTGGTGCTCTTAAAAACATTATCGCTGTCGGTGCTGGAGCTTTACATGGTTTGGGATTTGGTGACAATGCCAAGGCAGCCATCATCGCTCGAGGATTGGCAGAAATTACCCGCCTAGGAGTAGCACTCGGGGCCAGTCCATTGACCTATAGTGGCTTGTCTGGTGTGGGAGATTTGATCGTAACGGGAACCTCCATCCACTCTCGTAACTGGAGAGCCGGAGATGCTCTTGGTCGTGGAGAATCCCTAGCTGATATCGAAGCCAATATGGGCATGGTAATCGAAGGAATCTCAACAACTCGAGCAGCCTATGAACTAGCGCAAGAACTTGGAGTCTATATGCCCATTACACAGGCCATTTACCAAGTTATCTACCACGGAACCAATATCAAAGATGCCATTTATGACATCATGAACAATGAATTTAAAGCAGAAAATGAGTGGTCTTAACCCTCTAAAGAAAGGATTCTTATGACATCAAAAGTTAGAAAGGCAGTCATCCCTGCCGCTGGACTCGGGACTCGATTTTTACCAGCAACCAAAGCACTTGCTAAAGAAATGTTGCCAATTGTGGACAAACCAACTATCCAATTTATCGTAGAAGAAGCTCTTAAATCAGGTATTGAAGATATTTTGGTTGTCACTGGTAAATCAAAACGTTCTATTGAAGACCACTTTGACTCAAACTTTGAGCTTGAGTACAACCTCAAAGAAAAAGGCAAGCATGACTTGCTAAAATTGGTAGACGAAACAACTGGTATTCGCCTTCACTTTATCCGTCAAAGCCATCCTCGTGGTCTGGGAGATGCTGTCTTACAAGCCAAAGCTTTTGTAGGGAATGAGCCCTTCGTTGTCATGCTGGGTGACGACCTAATGGATATCACAGATGACAACGCTGTACCTTTGACAAAACAATTGATGAATGATTACGAGTCGACTCACGCATCAACCATTGCTGTTATGCCTGTCCCTCATGAAGAAGTTTCAGCATATGGAGTTATCGCTCCTCAGGGTGAAGGGATTAATGGTCTCTACAGTGTCGAAACTTTTGTTGAAAAACCAGCTCCAGAAGATGCTCCAAGCGATTTGGCAATCATCGGACGCTATCTGCTCACACCAGAAATTTTTGAAATCCTCGAAAATCAAGCTCCCGGTGCTGGAAATGAAATCCAGCTTACCGACGCTATTGATACGCTTAATAAAACACAACGTGTTTTCGCCCGTGAATTTACAGGATCTCGTTACGACGTTGGGGATAAGTTTGGCTTTATGAAAACATCTATCGACTACGCCCTCAAACACCCACAAGTCAAAGATGACTTGAAAGATTACATCATCCAACTCGGGAAAGAATTGGCTGAGAAGGAATAGAATTAGTTTCCAGTTAATAAATTAAGTCTCCAGCAAGTTGACTCTGGAGACTTAATTATTTTACAAATTTACATATAATTTAAAGATTTATGAGATATGTCTCTAAATCTACCAACTCAACTTCGGTCCTTAATGATGGATTACAGATTCTCAATCAAAAATCGATTTGAAGTTTTAATGATATTTGCTATTTTGGGGACGTCTAAATCATCTGTATACAGAAAATGTTTTTCCTTCTCCTTATTTTTAGCTAGAAACTCACTTCTTGCTTGTATTGATAAGTTGCCCACTCTTTCAATTTCTTTTCGAGAATCATCCCTATCTTTCAAGGTTTTTTCTTCGGCCATTAAGACACAATATTTTAGACCAATTTGTTTTTCTTTTAAGAAAGATGCAATTTTCTTCAGTTGGTATTCAAAAATGACATACTCTATTACGACAGAGATGCCTCGAGTTATAAAATTATTGGTCAAGCTGATGATATTGTCCCAAAACAAATCCATGTAATAGCCCTCATCTTCCCAGGGAGCCACTATACCACCTTTAATCATTAAGTAAATCAAATCCCCCTCTATAACTGCACTTTTATCAAAAGAATAAGCTAACTCTTTACTAACAGTACTTTTCCCAACGCCTGGGGGGCCTGAAATAATGTAAACACAATTTTCCAACTTTATACCTCTTTTATTCTAATAATTCTTCAATCAATTTCTAATATTATAACATTTTCTATTTTTAAAATATATAATAAGACTGATACAACACTATATTCTAGAAAGTTACGATACAAAAGAAATAAAAAAGCACACCATTCTCAATTTTCTGCAAAAAAACTTATTTACAAATGACTTCTTCGCGATAGAATGGGCGCTCACTTTCTCAAATCATCTACATACAAAGCCTTATTTTAACTTGCTGTGTTGTTTCGAATGGTTCCAAATCACATTAAAAGCTACTCATTTTTTAAGTAGCTTTTTTCTTATTCAAGTTTACATATTAGTCGTCACAGCCCCATTCCCTTGTAGAAAAGCAAAACTGCGAGTCCTACGAACAACACTACCCCTCCTAACCTCTGGCTGGTACTATACATCCGTCTTTCACCTCGAACTGGAAAGATAACTGCTAGAAATGCTCCGCCGGCTGCACCACCGATATGTCCTGCTAGGCTAATTCCTGGAATCAGAACACTTCCAATAATGTTAACCACAAAAAGTGTCAGATAGGATTGCCCCAACTGCTGGATATAAGGATTACGCGTAGCATAGCGAAGAACAATAATCGCAGCAAATAGTCCATAGAGAGAAGTAGAAGCTCCTGCTGCTAAGGATTTTGGACTAAATACAAAAACGAAGAGATTGCCCATCATTCCTGATAAGAGATAGAGAAAGAAAAACTTCTTGGATCCGAAAATTCCCTCTACCTGCCTACCAAGATAATAGAGCGAAAGCATATTGACAATGAAATGTTCCCACCCAATATGAACAAAAATGGCAGAGAAGAGACGCCAAACCTGCTCAGGAAAGAGGCGAATAGCTGGCCCATACATGGCTCCAAATCGAAATAATGTATCTGCCCTGTCAAAGTTTCTGCCTGCAGTGATCAACATTAGTAAAAATACCAAGGCCGTCACAAAAAGAAAGAAACTCGTCACAGGATAACGTCTATCAAAGATTTCCTTCATCAATTAATACCTCCTGAACAGGAATATCATGGTTTTCAGGGATAAAGTCCTGAATTTGACAAGGATATATCGTACTCAAAGTATGACCAGAAAAATGTTCCAGATAGCGGTCATAATAGCCTCCACCGTATCCTATCCGATATCCTTTCGTCGTAAAAGCCAGACCAGGAACATGAATCAAATCAATCTGAGAGGCATCCACCACTTCCAAATTTCCCTGTGGCTCCAGTAATCCAAAAGAAGTTTTTACCAACTGTTGCGAATCATAGATCACAAAGTCCATGCGCCCCTTGGGATAAGTTTTGGGTATCAAAACCTTCTTGCCGTCCTTCAGCGCCTGCTCAATCAGTTCCTGTGTTTGAAATTCATGAGGAAAAGAGAGATAGGTTGCGATGACCTTGGCTTCTTGGTAAAAGGGGTGTTGTAACAATCGCTCGGTTAAAGCTTGGTCTATAGCCTGTTTTTGCTCTTGAGATATAGCCTTCATTTCTTGCAAGACTTGCTTGCGTAATTCTGCTTTCATAGACAATTCCTCTACTCTGCTGCCTTCTTTTTCAGGAAACTAGAAACCGCATCCACCCCAATGGCTAAGGCTTCTTCCTTGGGACTCATCTGAGGGTGATGAAGGGCGTAGGGACTATCAATACCTAACCAGAACATAACGCCATCAACTTTTGAAAGGAGATAACCAAAGTCCTCACCTGTCATAGCAGGTTCGATATCAATCAACTCAATTCCATCTTTTTCTTCAAAGAAATCCATCAGTTCACGCGCCAAGGCTGGATGGTTCTCAACAGGCAAGTAACCCCCTTGTTTGAGTTCCACTTCGACTTCCATACCAAAGGCAGCTGCAACGCCTTCTGCAACTGTTTTGACCCTCTTTTGCACCAAGAGACTCATGTCCTTCGTCAAGGCCCGAATAGTTCCATGTAAAAAGGCTGTATCTGTGATGACATTGTTGGTTGTTCCGGCTTGGAAAAGACCAAAGGTCACCACTGCTCCCTCGATTGGGTTGACATTGCGGCTGACAACTGACTGCACCTGGGTCACAAAGTAACTAGCCGCCACCAAGGCGTCATTAGCTTCATGTGGAAAGGCTGCGTGTCCTCCTTTGCCTTTGAAACGGATCTTCACCTCGCAAGTTCCTGCAAAGAGTGTATGAGTATTAGTCGCAATCTGTCCAACCTTCAAATCTGGCCGAACATGAAGCCCATAAAACTGGTCTGGCAACCAGTCTCCAAAAGCGCCATCCTCATACATGAGCATGCCACCAGCTTCATTTTCTTCAGCAGGTTGAAACAGAAAGAGCAGATTGTTCTTTGGTTGCTCCTCAAGGGCTCGCTCAAGACAGCCTAAAGCAATAGTCATGTGGAAATCATGGCCACAAGCATGCATACGATCTTGATGCAGAGAAGCGAAGGGCAGGCCTGTTTGTTCGACAATAGGCAGGCCATCAATATCTGTCCGCCAACCAATGGTACGCTCTGGCTGACTTCCCTGTAAATAGACCAAAATCCCTGTTCGCCAAGTACGAACTTGAACAAAATTCTTGCCCGCAGTCAATTTCTCAATCACATCCAGCAGATAAGCCTGAGTCTTGAACTCCTCCAAGCCAATCTCTGGAATCTGGTGCAAATCCCGTCTAGTCTGAATCAAATCTAACATCTATCTTTCCTCCTATATAGCAGAAAGAGGCTGGAAAAGGGTTCCGCCTCTATTTTTCTTTTACAATTACAAGGTACGAAGCGCATCCTCTAGCGCTGTTTTTTGTTGGGTTTGGGCATCAATCTCTTTGATAATACGAGCTGGAACACCTGCTACCACCACGTTTTCTGGGACATCTTGGGTAACAATAGCTCCTGCAGCGACAACTGAACCACTACCGATTTGGACTCCTTCGATAACTACTGCATTGGCACCGATGAGAACATTGTCTCCAACACGGACTGGTTCTGCGCTAGCTGGCTCAATCACACCTGCCAAAACTGCACCTGCACCAACGTGGCTGTTTTTCCCAACGATAGCACGGCCACCAAGGATAGCACCCATGTCAATCATAGTTCCTGCACCAATTTCAGCACCGATATTGATAACAGCCCCCATCATGATAACAGCATTGTCACCAATTTCAACCTGGTCACGAATAATAGCACCTGGCTCGATACGAGCGTTAATATCACGTTTGTCTAGTAAGGGAACTGCAGAATTACGAGCGTCTTGCTCAACAACATAGTCTTGATTTTCTACCAAGTCATCAAGAAGCGGAGCCACATCTTTCCAGTCTCCAAATAGGACATTCCCTAATTTAACAACAGAGCTTGGTACAGCAGTTGCGAGTTGTCCCTCAAAGGTTACTTTAACACTGGTTTTCTTTTCGGCATTGGCGATAAATTGGATAATTTCTTGAGCGTTCATTTTTGTAGCAGTCATAGGCGCCTCCTAGTTCATTTTAATGATACCTATTCTACCAAAAAAGGCCTCAAATTTGAAGCCTCAACTATTAAAATAACCCTCTTTAATGTCTTTCCTTAGCTTCTTCTACAGATAAGAAAATCATAGGAACAATAATCAACACCATAGACAAAGCTAGAAATCCATCCATAACTAGACCAAGAAAGAGAACGCTCAGTAAAGCTGAAGAAAGGGGCTCACTAGCACTCACCACTGATACAACCAAAGGAGATACAAGAGATACCGCCTTCATCGAAATAAAGAAAGCAAATGCAGTCCCGAATACAGCTATCGTTAAACAAATCAACACACTCACAATATCTAACTGAAAAGTAATACGATAGACTGGATGGAGTAGGTTACTAAATAGTCCCGCTATAATCATCCCCCAACCAACTGTCGGTATAAAGCCATATCGCTTGGCAAAAGATTGTGGCAAGATAACATTAAACATGACTCCAACTGCACTGAGCAAGCCCGTTATCAAAGCCAAGGGAGTCATAGACAGCTGCGATAAATCTCCTCTAGTAGCCATTAAAAACACACCCAGCATGGCAATCAAAACATATAGGATAGCACTAAGAGACGCCTTCTTTTTGTAAACCATTCGATTGTAAAATAGAATAAAAACTGGACTGATAAATTGTAAAATAGTCGCAGTTGTCGCATTTGAGTACTCAACGCATAGATAAAAGAAAAACTGCACAGAAAAAATCCCCAAAATAGCATAGGCTAAAAAGGGCAGGTAATTTTTCTTATCTCGCCAAATATCGACTAACTTCCTACGTAACTGAAAGGCTGATAGGATCAAAACAAGACTTCCGGCTACCAGTAAACGCATAGAAGTAATCCAGCCCGAAGATACTTTATAATGAGTAAAGAAATACTCTCCTAAAATCCCGCAAATCCCCCAGATTAAACCTGATAATAGTGAATAGATTGTCCCCTTAACAATCTTTTTCTGATATTGATTCATATATTTATTTTAACATGAAAATGAAAAAGAAAAAAGTAGCAAGGATAGAACATTTTTATCCTTGCTACTACTCTATATTATCTATTAGACCTAGAAGTTCCTGTTGATGATCTTGTTCCAGAGTTATTATTTACATTTGGTAATGTCAAACTAGGGAGATTTCCTAGAATACTCTTCCAAGCATTCTGATAGTCTGCATCGCTACCCCCAATCGCAAATCTGTAAGTAGTGACCGGTGCTCCTTCTTTTGTAGCCCAGTAACTTGTTACTGTAGACCCTGAAATATCAACTTCCTTTCCATTGATTGAGACCTTGCCCGGCTTTTGCCCTGTTGATTTTAGCACCTGTGATTTTGTTACACTAGAATCAAGATTAAAGCGTTCATTTCCCCAAATACCTGGTTCAGCTTGTTGAATAGCATTGACCAAATGAGCCATATAATTCGCATTTCGGTAGTGACCTGCACCTTTAGCAAGTGGTCGATTATCATCATGACCTAACCAACCTCCTAGAGTCAATCTAGGTGTCGAAAGCATGAGCCACATGTTCTCGTCTTCATTCGTTGTACCCGTTTTTCCAATCCAATCTGCACTTGCTAGACTAGGATTAATAGACGATAAGTCTGACTGGAAACTAGAAGTAATACGAGATGAAATGACATCACGGAGTAAACTCTGCATAATAGTCGCTGTTGCCTTAGAATAAACCTGAACAGGTTGAGATTTATATTCATAAATCACTCGGCCATCAGGAGACTCTATCTTAGCAATCATGTGTTTCTGTTGATAAACACCATTGTTAGCTATGGTCTGATAACCGTTGGTATGCTGGGCAACTGTGACCTCAATTCCTCCACCCATAGGTAAACTTTCAATACCATATTCTGGAATTTCATAACCCATTTTTTCCATGTAGCCTTTCACATCAACACCCTTCTCTCGAAGCGTGCGGTAGGTCCAATAAGCCGGTATATTCCATGAATAATTAAGAGCTTCTCCAAGAGTCATCATAGCCGTACCAGGGCTATTGACATACATAATCGGATTCCCGTTAGAGAAATTTGTCGGATAGTTCGACAAGATGCTTGCACTCCCCATCAGTCCCTGATCAATAGCGATACCATAAGCCAAGAGAGGTTTGGTCGTGGAAGCAGGAGATCGTTTGGTATCGATAGCGTGATTATTCTGATTTTCTTGATAATTTCGACCACCAACAAACCCAAGGATAGCTCCAGTTTTGTTATCCATCAAAACATTCCCCACTTCAGGCTGCCCTGTCGAGTCATCCACTATTCGGCCATAACTAGCAACAGCATTCTGCATAGCTGTGTGGATATTTTTATTGATAGTTGTAGTAACTTTATACCCACCATTTTCAATTTCTTTAGTTGCTAAATCGCGATAAGCTTTCTGAATAGATTCATTTTTCAATTCTTGACTAGAAACATTATCTTGCTGAATCAAATAGTCATACATCCTATCTACAGCTTCAGCTAGAGTCGCAAAGTAAAGATAACCGCGAGAAGCAGTACTCACACTACCAGATGGTAGGAAATCTTTTTTAAAATCATAATCCTTATATTGTTGATAATCTTCCTGGCTTAATGCACCTGTGCGATACATATTGTACAGCACGTCCTTGGCACGCTTGATTCCCAAAGCCATATCCTCATCACTCTTCATACTGCCGTCAGATTCATAAGGAGAATAACTAATAGGACTCTGGGGCAAACCTGCGATAAACGCAGCTTGTGGTACGCTCAATTTACTTGCTTCTACACCGAAAATTCCTTCTGCTGCTTGCTGGGCACCTGCAATGTTTTGCCCTTTATTATTTCTACCAAAAGGAGCGATATTGAGATAGGCTGTTAGAATCTCATCTTTCCCCATCACTCTTTCTAAAGCAAGTGCATCGACAATCTCTGTTGCCTTACGAGCCAATGTCGGAGCGTCTCCAACAACCTGCTGTTTGATGACCTGCTGCGTTAAGGTCGAACCTCCACTGGACGACCCCAGACCAACAAATGTTCCCAGAGTCGCACGAATAACAGCCTTAGGTACAACTCCATGGTGTTCGTTAAAATGTTCATCCTCTGTCGCAATGATAGCCCTCTTCAAGTTATCAGAGATAGCATCTGAGCCGACAGAAGTACGTAGCAAATCCCCCTCAATCGAGGCGATTGTACTACCGTCAGAATAAGTGATTTCTGATATGGAAGCAATATTCTTAACTTGCTTCAACAACTCCTCTGCTTGAGGGACCTTAGCCTTGTCAAACAAAGCAACTCCATAACCAATAGCTACACCAGCTCCAAAAAGCCCACCGATAAAACCTAGGATAAAAAGAGTATTAAAGGTCACTTTAATACCTCTCAAAATTTTCGCAAAAATAGATCCGACTCCAATCGGCTGATTTACTGAACTAGACTTTTTATGTCTCTTACCCTCTTGTTTTTTTCTCAGGGTACCTTGTTGAAAAATGTTCAACATTTTTGTTTTTAATTCACTGATTCTTTCTTTCATGAATATCCTCGCTCTTTCTATTATACCATAAAAGGTAAACTTTCAATAAAATAGCCACTTTCTTCCCTATTCTACTAGGCTATTGCCCAAGTTTGTGATACAATAGGTAGAAACAATATTTTATAAAGGAGAAAAGACACATGCACATTTTTGATGAGCTAAAAGAGCGTGGTTTGATTTTTCAAACGACTGATGAAGAAGCTTTGCGTAAAGCCCTAGAAGAAGGTCAAGTTTCTTATTATACTGGCTACGATCCAACTGCTGACAGCCTTCACCTAGGCCACCTTGTCGCAATCTTGACAAGTCGTCGCTTGCAACTAGCAGGTCACAAACCTTATGCGCTCGTTGGCGGTGCTACAGGTCTCATCGGAGATCCGTCCTTCAAAGATGCTGAACGTAGTCTCCAAACAAAAGACACAGTAGATGGCTGGGTCAAGTCTATCCAAGGACAACTTTCTCGTTTTCTTGACTTTGAAAATGGTGAAAACAAGGCTGTCATGGTCAACAACTACGACTGGTTTGGCAGCATCAGCTTCATTGATTTCCTCCGTGATATCGGAAAATACTTTACTGTCAACTACATGATGAGCAAGGAGTCTGTGAAAAAACGGATTGAAACAGGAATTTCATACACTGAGTTTGCCTACCAAATCATGCAAGGTTACGACTTCTTCGTTCTTAACCAAGACCACAACGTAACGCTTCAAATCGGTGGTTCTGACCAGTGGGGAAATATGACAGCTGGTACCGAATTACTTCGTCGTAAGGCTGACAAGACTGGACACGTTATCACAGTTCCGCTTATCACAGATGCAACTGGTAAGAAATTTGGTAAATCAGAAGGAAACGCAGTCTGGCTCAATCCTGAAAAGACTTCTCCATACGAAATGTACCAATTTTGGATGAACGTTATGGACGCAGACGCTGTTCGCTTCTTGAAGATTTTTACTTTCTTGTCACTTGATGAGATTGAAGACATCCGTAAACAGTTTGAAGCGGCTCCACACGAACGATTGGCACAAAAAGTTTTGGCTCGTGAAGTCGTTACACTTGTTCACGGAGAAGAAGCTTACAAAGAAGCCCTCAACATCACTGAACAACTCTTTGCAGGAAACATCAAAAACCTTTCTGTTAAAGAACTCAAACAAGGACTTCGTGGCGTGCCAAACTACCAAGTACAAGCAGACGAAAACCACAATATCGTGGAACTCCTCGTGGCATCTGGTGTGGTC
The DNA here is from genome assembly GCF_013305725.1 of Streptococcus mitis. Lineage (NCBI taxonomy): Bacteria > Bacillati > Bacillota > Bacilli > Lactobacillales > Streptococcaceae > Streptococcus > Streptococcus mitis. Next base: position 139,867 of record NZ_CP047883.1, on the reverse strand, counting down.
AACTCAAAACGCCAAGCCCGTGAAGACGTCCAAAACGGAGCTATCTACGTCAACGGTGACCGCATCCAAGACCTTGACTATGTCTTGAGTGACGCTGATAAGTTAGAGAACGAACTGACTGTTATCCGTCGCGGCAAGAAGAAATATTTTGTATTGACTTACTAAACTGTTCAACATTTACCTATAAAAAAGGAGTTAACCTCGAGAAAGGTAACTCCTTTTTGTTGTTGATAACCACATCTATCTAGCCTTAATAGACAGGCTACGCAGGACTATGCGCAAGGTTGTTAGATTATGTAAGATAGAGAGATTTGAAGGACTGAGCCAATTAAATAAGCCAAAGCCAATCAAACTACTATTTACTACAACGGTATCTTGAATATTCTTCTTGATGAGTGTTTGCAAAGATGATGATAGCCAATCCAACTCTTGGAAGAAATCCAAACGATTATCTAACAATAAGATATCGCTCATCTGCTTAGAAATATCTGCACTCTCATTCATCACCACACCGATATCTGATAGGGTTAGAGCAGCTGAGTCATTCAAGCCATCTCCAACCATCAAAATAGTGTGACCTGCTTTCTGCAGTTCCTCTACTAGCTCAAATTTCCCATCAGGTTTCAAGTCTGTATAGACCTGATCAAAGGGCAAATCTTTGACTAATTCCTCTGTTCTAACCAAGGTGTCCCCTGTTGCCAGAATCAATTTTTTCCCTTGTGCCTTAAGTTTCTCCAAGGCTGCTTTTGCTTCTTTTCTCAACGGAGTATGAATACAGAACATTCCAATCAATTCATTCTGATAAGCCAAGAATAAGAGATTATAGTGACTCTTGTACTCTTCAATTAAAGCATTTTGTTCTGAATTGATATGAATTTGCTCATCCTGCATCAAGACATAATTTCCAATAAGAACTGGTTGCCCATCTATATGAGATTTAATCCCCTTGCTTGCGATATATTGGAGTTTCCCATGCATTTCCTCATGTTCAATTCCCTCTATCTCAGCTTGCTTGACGATGGCATTAGCAATAGGATGATAAATGTGTTCCTCAAGACAGGCACTGATTCTGAGAATATCTTCCTCACTATAGTCCCCAAAAGGTAACACCTTTTCAACTATAGGATAACTAGTTGTGATTGTTCCCGTCTTATCAAACAAGAAAGTATCAACTTCCAGATATTTCTCCAGAATATCTCCATCCTTAATCACCATTTCACGATTCAACCCCTCCTTGATAGCTGTTAAATAAGCTACAGGAGTAGAGATTTTCAAAGCGCAGGAGAAATCGACCAATAGGAAAGAAATAGCCTTAGAAAAAGAACCTGTTAATAGGTAAGTCAGACCAGCCCCCAAGAAATTATATTTGACGACCTTATCCGCCATCTTGATGAAATAGCGTTGTTTCGTTTTCTTGTTTTCTTCAGATTTCTTCATCAACTCAATCAGCTGTAAAATACGGCTGTTCATCTGATTATCGGTTACACGAATGCGCAACTCTCCAGTTTCTAATACTGTATTTGCACAAACCAAATCAGACTCTCTTTTTTCAACTGGAAAACTCTCTCCCGTCAAGGAACTTTCGTTGACCATACCTAAACCTGAAACTACTTGTCCATCAAACAGAATTTCATTTCCTTGAGATAGGACCAAGACATCTCCTATTTGAACATCGGAACTCTTGATACTAACAACCGTATCCCCCTGTACTAGAAATACATCGCTCTCTTTTGCAAGAAGGCTTTGTTCTAAATCTGTTGCAGTTTTTTTCAAGGACCACTGATCTAAATGATTCCCCAAATCAAGCATAAACATGATATTGCTAGCTGTCTTGGATTGGTTCATAAACAAGGACAATAAAATCGCCGAACAGTCCAAGACCTCCATCGTTAGTTCCTTACGCGCTAGTGTTTGATAGGCTTCTCTAATATAGCCAAAAGCCTGATAACAAGTCCATATATAGCGAATAGGAGACGGTACAAAACTACGAAAAAGTATACGCTTAATCGCTGCACCTGAAACAATAGAATAAGCACTCTCTTCTCTACGAATGGGAAGAGTCATCAACTCAGAAACTTTCCCTTTATCAATTCTTTTTAAAAAGGCTTCTGCATTATCTAATACAGAAAAGCCTTCTTTTATGCGTAGAGTAAAGTGCTGTTGATCCATGTAAAACTGGATAGACTCAATCCCCTTTTCATCTCTCGCCAAGGAACGAAGATAGTCTTGAATATCCAAGGTGAGTGAAAAAGAAGATGATAGTCGGATATGTTGGTATCCTCTATGTAGCACTTTAAAAGACATATTATTCCCCTATAAGGCTATCTAATTGCTCTTCTTTTTTCTCTTGCTCGTACAAATATTTGGCATCTTGCAAGACATCGTCTCCATGTTGTTTCACAACAGAAACAGATGCATCTAGCCCGTCTTTCAACTTGTAAGCCTTAGCCAAAGCTTTAGAATAACCTTTTTTAGCTTCCTTACTTGCCAAGATTTTCAAACCAAGGGTACCAAATGCGACACCACCCAAAAAGAGTGATGATTTTTTCGCAACTTTTGCGACGGTTAATACTTCTTTTAACATACTTATTTCCTCCTTATCATTATTATATAGCAATTTAGATATAAAAGCAATTTCATTTTATAAATTGGAGAATTATACTCAATGAAAATCAAAGAGCAAACTAGGAAACTAGCCGCAGGCTGTACTTGAGTACGGCAAGGCGACGTTGACGTGGTTTGAATTTGATTTTCGAAGAGTATTAGTTTTATTTCTACTGAATCTCCCATCTACTTATTCCTAAAGTTGCTTTCATTTGCCTCTTTTGATACACTTAAACTATGAATACAAATCTCAAACCCAAACTTCAACGTTTTGCTTCTGCTACTGCCTTTGCCTGTCCTATCTGTCAAGACAATCTGACTCTGGTAGAGAACAGTCTCAAATGTAGCAATCGCCATTCTTTTGACTTGGCGAAATTCGGCTATGTCAATCTAGCCCCTCAAATCAAGCAATCTGCTAACTACGACAAGGAAAATTTTCAAAATCGTCAACAAATCCTAGAAGCCGGCTTTTATCAGGCTATTTTAGAGGCTGTATCTGACTTGCTAGCCAGTTCAGAAACTAGCACCACAGTCTTAGATATCGGTTGTGGCGAAGGATTCTATTCTCGCAAACTCCAAGAAAGTCATCCTGACAAAACCTTCTATGCCTTTGACATCTCCAAAGATTCCGTCCAAATCGCTGCCAAGAGTGAACCAAACTGGGCAGTCAATTGGTTCGTTGGTGACTTGGCTCGTCTTCCTATAAAAGACGCCAGCATGGATATCCTGCTTGATATCTTCTCACCTGCCAACTATGGAGAATTTCGTCGCGTTTTATCCAAAGACGGCATCTTGATAAAGGTTATTCCAACTGAAAATCACCTCAAGGAAATCCGTCAGAAGGTACAAGACCAGCTGACAAACAAGGAGTATTCCAACCAAGATATCAAAAATCATTTCCAAAACAACTTCACTATCTTATCCAGTAAAACTGCCTCTCTGACCAAGACTATCACAGCAGATCAGCTCCAAGCCCTACTCAGCATGACACCCCTACTCTTTCACATCGACCAGAGCAAGATTGACTGGAGCCAACTGACAGAGATTACCATTGAAGCTGAGATACTTGTTGGGCAAGCATTCTAAACTAGACTTCCCAAAGGTATAAAACTTACCGAAAATCTTCAATATTACAAAAACGCATAAGAACAGGTACTCAAAACCTTAATCTTATGCGTTTTGTTATGCAAAAATCGCTGGAGTTTCTATACACATTAAGAGGAAATCTTTGAAACCAGTTCTTTTAATAACCATTGAACACCATATAGTACATTTGCCCCAAATATGATATAGGCCGTATAAATCAAGTATTTCGATTTCTCCCGCCTCAAAGAATAAATCTTGTACAAGATAAACAAATTTAAAATAATAAATAATAGAGACAAAATCTTCCTCCAAAATCAATCACAAAAGTAGCCAGTCAGGCATAGTTCTAATATTTATTTTCGATTCGAGATAACAAACTTATCAATAAATAGCAAGTGAAATAAGGCCAGTACCAGACCCCAAACGCTACCACGAAAAGAGATTTCTTGATGATTGAGAGGAAACAAATCGTTGTTACCTATATAGAGGCAGGTCAAAATAACAAATAGTATCCAAAATAAATCAGTCCATTTATATTTTGAAAAATATTTTTTCCACATAAAAACACCTTCTTTCCTATAATCATATTATAATACTTTATGTAAGCGACTACAAGAGATATGAGGTAATCAACTACGAAGAAATATAAGGCTGAAGACAGTAAAAACCAGCATTTAAAGCGCTGGTTTATTGTTTTAAACTAGATTTCTTACAAGCTTACTGACACTTAGCTTTAAAAAAAGTTAGTTTTTGAAGCGCTTGGATAAATAGAATCTAGAAAACAGAAAAAACTAAAAAGAATGTAGGGAAGTAAACCCTACATTCTTAAAATAACTTAGTACATAAATGATAATGCTGTCGCCGCCATCAATATTGCAAGAACTATTTTCCAAATTTTTTTATTTTTTCCAAAAATCTTATCAGGTAACAAGCTTACTACAAGAAAGGTAATAAACAACACCAATTTAAGTGTATGTATCATAAGAACACCTTCTTTCCTACAATCATATTATAATACTTTATGTAAGCGAATACAAGAAATATGAGGTAATCATATACAAAGAAAGATGAGGTTGAAAGACAGTAAAAACCAGCGTTTTAAGCGCTGGTTTATTGTTTTAAACGAGGTTTCTTACAAAGATTACTAACACTAAGCTTTAAAAAAAGTTAGTTTTTGAAGCTGATTAATTGTTAGTTTCCCAAACGGGACTCTTTTTTTATTTTTCAAACCCCAATAACTAAGGGCAAGTAATGCTACAACCCAAGCAAAAGTGATTCCCAAACTGTCAAAATTCAACTTGAAATCTGGTTTATTAAAGAAATCTACATAAACTCCTAAGAAAGTTGTATCCATAAATTTCTTGATCTCTGAGCTAACTTGAGAAAACATCGGCAAGAATGAGAGACCAAGCATTGGAATCAAACCATAAACCTGAGCCTGAGTTTGTGTCTCTGAAATAGCTCCAATCACTAGATTTAAGAGGATTGTACATAATGCTACCAGAGAAGCTACTACAAGGTATACAGGATAATCTTTTGCGAAATCCACTTCAACCATAATAGGGAAAGAAATAACTGCAGCCAAGGCAAAGATTATAGGATAAAACAAAACGGAAATAAGATATTCTCCACGGCGAACTCCACTTAAAATGAGAGTTTTAAAAATTCTTTTTTCTTTTTCCTCTGCAATAGAGTTTGAAATCATTGAACCAGAAGAAAATGAGAATGCCATTGTTAAAGAACTATACAATAGTGCTTTCCCTTGAGCGCCATCTGTATTCATAAAATTTTGGAAGAGTAGAACCATAAAGAATGGGAATACTACCTGTACCAAAGTATTTTTGTTTGTTAATAATACTTGTGTCCTCAACCAGATAAGGGCTAAAATTCTCTTAAACATCTAATTTTTCTCCTGTCAATTTAATAAAAATATCTTCTAAAGTTGGTTCACATGAGTGAATCGTCATCATTTTTTTATAATCTTCTTGCTGCAAGTCTTCAAAGCGCACTACCTTTTTAGTAGAATCACTATAGGTTACTGCAACATTCTTTTCCGTGTTGTATTTTTGGATAATTTCGCCTGGGCTTCCTTGTTCAATAAGATCACCTTTATTCAAAAGAGCTAGGTTATCACATAATAAAGTCGCCTCATTCATATCATGAGTAGTTAAGAAAATAGTTGTTCCTCTTTCCTTTAACTCCTGTAGTAATTTGTGAATCTTCTTTGAGGTGGTGGGATCTAACCCACTTGTAGGTTCATCTAAAAATAGAACTTTAGGGTAATTGATTAAAGCACGAGCTAAAAGCATTCGTTGACGCATTCCTGTAGAAAGTTTCTCAGCTGGAGTGTCTTTACTATCATACAGACCAACTTGTTTTAGAATTTCTTCAATTCGAGATTTTGAAACTCCGTATAGTCTTGCAAATAGCAACAAGTTATTGTACAAACTTAATTTTTCGTAATAACCACTTGTGTCACCTACTAAACCTAACTCTTCAAAATCTGACGGAAGTAATTTTTGAGAATCTTTCCCTAATAATTCTGTCTTTCCGCTGTTAGCCTGTAGCTGTCCTGTCAGAATATTGATCATTGTTGTTTTCCCTGAACCAGATGGACCTAGGAATCCAAAAATTTCTCCTTCGTTTATTGAAAAACTAATTTGATTTAATGCAATATTATCTCCAAATCGCTTTATAACTCTTTCTACCTTAATCATTGTATTACCTCTTTCTAATGATAAATTGTATTTTAGAAACTTCACTCACTCCCATCAGTTATGTCAACAACTCTAATTCTAGGCTTTAAGTTGGAGTCCATTTTGATTTCTCTCATTTCATTTGGAAATAAGAGAACTAATTTTAGCAACTTCTCATCAAGTGTTACTTTACATAGTCGTCTGCTATCTAGACTATTTTTGATAATCAGATAGTCCTTCTTGACAAACTTTTCATCCATATAATAGTCAATTGTTTTTACCATATTTTCCTCCCGCCTGCTAATCTACATCCCGTTTAAATAGAAATGTTTCTAGCATTGCGTTCTGCTTAACTTATTTACAATAACAGTATATACCTTACGAGAGTAAAAAAACAGGACATAAATGTCCACTGACATTTATGTCCTGTTTTTAAATTGAAATTATGGAAAATCCTTATTTTTTTCTTCTATTACTCGATTTTTAAAATTCATGTCATTCAAAAATTCTGCCCCATTGATAGCTTTTTCATAGTATTGCAGGGCTTTTTCTTTATCTTTTTCTCCGTATAAGTAATATTTTGCTTCAATGAAGTCTACAGTTGGTTTTAAACTAGTGTCTCCTATTTCAATCATAATTTCTCTTAACATACTCAATATTTCAGGAATAAATTCATGATAATCAATATCGATTTGATAAAGAACTAATCCTATAAGTACCCTTTGCAATAGATGAGTATAACTGGCATCTTCGTAATTTGTTTGAGATACAATATTTAGACAAACTTTTTTTAAAGTTATTTCATCTCGTTCTGAATTAACAGCTAGAGACAAAAAATACAAGTACAACAGTAGTAAATCATTTGTCGAATATTCTGTTCGTAACATTGTTTGTTCAAAATATTCCTCAATTAAACCTTCTCCAAATTCGGCATTTTCAGAAACATACACATCATCAATAGCTTGTAAAATCTCAACTGCTACTTGTTCATCCTCAGGGAGTTGATCATAAAAATGTTCCTGAATATCTTCAAAGATAGCCTCACGCTGACGGACTTTTTCTTCATCTCCATGAATAGATTGACGAATTAACTTCGTTTTTAGCTTTAAATACTCTTTGGAAACAATTATCATGCCTTCATCGATTAACTGAGACATCGGAATTCCTAGCACTCCAGCTATATAATCTAGTTTCGCTAAGCTGGGCAAGTTATTTCCTGTTTCAATTCGACCCAACTGACGAACAGTAAGTTCTTTTTCATCGCCACAAAAGGCTTCTCTACTCAGTCCTTTTTCAGTCCGTAAAGTACGAATCCGTTTCCCTATTTCTAAATTACTCATAATGCGCCTCTTCAAATTCTAATTTGACATTCAAATAACTACTTGTATACGTTTCCATTTTAACACACTTTCCTACAATTTTCAGAAAAAATAATTATAACGAATAGTTTTAAGAAACTATCTTATATAAGTACCCCATTTCAATAAAGTATCTGAGGTCTATTTCTACTCAAGTATTCAAAAAAGCGAATTTCAATCGAAATTCGCTTCATAGGAAAGTGTATTAGTATAGATCTTGTATCTTATACTCAATGAAAATCAAAGAGCAAACTAGGAAGCTAGCCGCAGGCTGTACTTGAGTACGGCAAGGCAACGCTGACGTGGTTTGAATTTGATTTTCGAAGAGTATTAGTTCAAGTGCCAAATATCTTCGTTATACTGAGCGATTGTACGGTCAGATGAGAAGAATCCTGCTTTAGAAATGTTAACGATAACTTTATTCAACCATGCGTCACGGTCTTCGTAGTCAGCCAACATTTGCTCTTTAACCTTGATGTAGTCTTCCAAGTCAAGAAGAGTCATGAACCAGTCTTTGTTGATCAATTCATTGTAAAGGCGTTCCAAGCGCTCTTTGTTTCCAGCTGCAAGAACTGCATCGCTAACGATGAAGTCAACCAATGGTTTGATAGCTTCACGAGCGTAGAATTCGCTTGATTTGTAAGCTGCTTTTTCGTAAAGGTCGATAACAGTTTCTGAATCTTCACCAAAGATGTAGATATTTTCGTCTCCAACCAACTCAGCGATTTCCACGTTAGCACCGTCCATAGTACCAAGAGTCAAAGCTCCGTTCAACATGAATTTCATGTTACCAGTACCTGAAGCTTCTTTAGAAGCAAGTGAGATTTGTTCTGAGATATCACATGCTGGGATAAGGAAGCTTGCTGCAGTAACGTTGTAGTTTTCAACCATAACCACTTGCAAGTGTGGAGCTACTGCTGGATCGTTAGCAATCACTTCTGACATGCAAAGGATCAAGTGGATGATGTCTTGAGCGATTGTGTAGGCTGGAGCTGCTTTACCACCAAAGAAGATTGTGATTGGGCGAGCAGGGATATTACCAGCTTTGATATCAAGGTATTTGTGAATCACGTACAAAGCGTTCATTTGTTGGCGTTTGTACTCGTGAAGACGTTTGATTTGGATATCAAAGATAGAGTTTGGATTGATTTCCACACCTTGATGTTCTTTCAAGTGACGAGCCAATTTACGTTTGTTGTGAGCCTTGATGCTTTCCAATTTTTCTTTGACAGCTGCTTTGTCTTCATAAGACAAGAGTTTTTCAAGCTCATCTGCTTCATGGTGCCAACCTTCTCCAAGAATCTCATCCAAGTAGTGAGACAAGCTTGGGTTAGCATGCATGAGCCAACGACGGAAAGTGATACCGTTTGTTTTGTTGTTGAATTTTTCTGGGTAAAGGTCGTAGAAGGCTTTCAATTCAGAGTTCTTCAAGATTTCAGTGTGGAGTGCTGCTACCCCGTTAACACTGTATCCGTAGTGGATATCCATGTGAGCCATGTGAACACGTCCGCTCTCATCGATGATTTGAACAGCTGGATCTTTGTATTCTGCTTTCACACGACGGTCCAATTCTTCGATGATTGGTACCAAGTGAGGAACCACTTCTTGCAAGAATTCAAGAGGCCATTTTTCAAGGGCTTCAGCAAGGATTGTGTGGTTAGTGTAGGCAGTCATGCTACGAACGATTGAGATTGCTTCGTCAAGCTCGATACCACGAGCAGTCAAAAGACGGATCAACTCAGGGATAACCATTGATGGGTGAGTATCGTTGATTTGGACAACTGCATAGTCAGCAAGGTCATGCAAGTTGCTTCCTTTTTCGATTGCTTCGTCGATAATCAATTGCGCACCGTTTGAAACCATGAAGTATTGTTGGAAGATACGGAGCAATTCACCTTGACGGTCACTATCATCTGGGTAAAGGAAAAGAGTCAAGTTGCGAGCGATGTCTGTCTTGTCAAAGTTGATACCGTCTTTAATAATTGAAGAATCAACTGAATCCAAGTCAAACAAACGCAAGCGGTTCTTAGTTTCTGTCTTGTAACCAGGTACATCGATATCGTAAAGAGTTGATGTCAATGTGAAGTGAGCAAATGGCACTTGGTAGCTACGGCTTGAGCGAACCAACCAGTTTTGCTCTGTCAACCATGCATTTGGAATTGTTTCTTGTTGGTTATTTTTAAGAACTTGTTGGAAAAGACCGTAGTGGTAGTTAAGACCAACACCGTCACCGTTCAAACCAAGAGTAGCAATTGAGTCGATAAAGCAGGCAGCCAAACGTCCCAAACCACCATTACCAAGAGATGGTTCCAATTCAACTTCTTCAACTTCGATCAAGTCTTTACCTGCAGCTGCAAGTTCTTTTTTAACATCGTCGTAAAGACCAAGGTTGATCAAGTTGTTTGACAAAAGTTTACCAATCAAGAACTCAGCTGAGATGTAGTAAACTTTTTTCTTACCAGTGTTAACTGGCTTTTGACTACTTGCAAGCTTGCTGTAGTTAAGAAGAGCCAGGTAAAGCTCTTCATTGCTACATTCTGCAATGGTTTTACTGTAACGATTTTGTACAAATTCTTGTAGTGATAACATGTTTAAGGTGTCTCCTGATATTGTATTATTTCTTTAATTCTACCAAATTTTCATTGATTCGGCGATAGATTGTTGTCAAGTCAAGCAAGCCTTCCTCGACAGCTGGTGTCAATTGATCTTCAGTCATACGCCAAGACCAGTTTCCACCAAGGGTAGATGGGAAGTTCATACGAGCTGCCTCATCCAATTCTAGCAAATCTTGCATAGTTGCAATTGCCATGAAGCTAACTGATGAAAAGACTGTACGAAGCATAGCATGTGGCACTGTTTCGTATTCTTTACGGTTAGTATAGCGAGCCATGTACTCACGAGTCGCATCATCGATCTCGTTACGGTACCAACCAAGGACCGTATTGTTATCGTGTGTTCCTGTGTACATAACTGAGTTAGCAGGTGCCAAGTGTGGGCTATCGATGCTTTCGTCTTCTGGGTTGAAGGCAAATTGAAGGATTTTCATTCCTGGGAAGCCAGTACGTTCACGCAATTCGATAACTTCATCTGTCATAAAGCCAAGGTCTTCAGCGATAATGTTTAGCTCACCAAGTTCTTCCTTAACGGCTGCAAAAAGCTTGTAGCCAGGACCTTTGACCCACTCACCAGGTGCTGCTGTATCAGAACCAGCAGGGATTTCCCAGTAAGATTCAAAACCACGGAAGTGGTCGATACGAACGATATCGTAGATTTTGAAGCTTTCACGCAAGCGTTCAATCCACCATTTGTAACCATCTTTATCCATTGCTTCCCAGTCATAGATTGGGTTACCCCAAAGCTGACCAGTTGCAGAAAACTCATCTGGTGGGCATCCTGCGATGCAAGTTGCTTTACCGTTGACATCTGTCTTGAAGAGATGTGGATTTGCCCACATATCGCTTGAATCTTCCGCTACGTAGATTGGCATGTCCCCAACGATTTCGATGTGGTTGTCGTTAGCGTAAGATTTCAATTTCAACCATTGTTGGAAGAAGAAGTATTGAGTCACACGGTGGTAAACCAACTTGTCTGCCAATTCCTCACGGTAACTTTCAAGTGCTGAAGCTTTACGAGCACGAGCATCTGCATCTGGCCATTCAGTCCAAGCAAGATTGTCAAAATGCTCTTTGATAGCCATATATTCTGCAAAGAGTTCAAGCCATGATTGGTTGTCTTGAGCAAATTTCTCAAAATCTTTAACATCTCCTACTTCCAAGAAACGTTTTACCGCTTTTTCTAAAAGAGGACGACGTGCATAGTAGATTTTCGCATAATCAACTTCAGACGCATCACTACCAAAGTCAACCCCTTCAAGGTCACTTGCTTGCAACAAGCCTTGTTCCACCAAGATATCTAAATCGATAAAATGAGTGTTCCCTGCGAAGGCTGAGAAAGATTGGTAAGGAGAGTCTCCGTAACTAGTTGTTCCTAGTGGAAGGATTTGCCAGTAACGTTGTTTTGTGCGAACCAAGAAATCAACGAAGTCGTAAGCACTTTTACCAAATGATCCGATTCCGTATGCTCCTGGAAGAGAAGAAATGTGCATCAACACACCACTTTGACGTTTTTTCATAATAAGCACCTCATGTGTTTATAGTTAGATATTACATTTTTATGAACGCAAACGTTTGCGCTACTATTAGTATAGCTCATTTTCTTAATAAATGCAAGCGGTTTTAAATAACTTTTTTGATTATTTTTTAAAAATTTTTTCTTCTTACTCGTATATATATTCTTTCAGGAAACAAACCAAATAGGAATAAGGGGTTCACTTATCTTATTAAGCAAAAATAAAGTGAAAACCTCTCTGCTTCCCATTTGTAAATTAGGCAATCGTTTTCTCAACTTTTTTTAAATTTAAAACAAAACCGATTTTTGGGATTTTCTACTATCTATATGACGATGAAGCGTTTACTTTTTTTACAATTTTTTTAAAAATTTTTACAAAAAACACTTGCAACCGCTTTCCGATTGTGCTATACTAGTCCCATAAAGGAAAACGTTTGCGTTTCCTCATTATAAAATTTGTTATTCTTTAGGAGGAATACACTATGTCATCTAAATTCATGAAGAGCGCTGCTGTGCTTGGAACTGCTACACTTGCTAGCTTGCTTTTGGTAGCTTGCGGAAGCAAAACTGCTGATAAGCCTGCTGATTCTGGTTCATCTGAAGCGAAAGAAATCACTCTTTACGTCGAAGACCAATACAAAGCTTATGCTGAAACAGTTGCTAAAGCTTATGAAAAAGAATCAGGAACAAAAGTTAACATCAAATCTGGTGACCAACTTGGTGGTCTTGACAAACTTTCTCTTGACAACCAGTCAGGTCAAGCTGCTGACGTTATGATGGCTCCATACGACCGTGTAGGTAGCCTTGGTACTGACGGACAACTTTCAGAAGTTAAATTGAGCGACGGTGCTAAAACAGATGATAAAACTAAATCTCTTGTAACAGCTGCTGACGGTAAAGTTTACGGTGCTCCTGCCGTTATCGAGTCACTTGTTATGTACTACAACAAAGACTTGGTAAAAGAAGCTCCAAAAACTTTTGCTGACTTAGAAAACCTTGCTAAAGATAGCAAATATGCCTTCGCTGGAGAAGATGGAAAAACTTCTGCTTTCCTAGCTGACTGGACAAACTTCTACTACGCATACGGACTTCTTGCTGGTAACGGAGCTTATGTATTTGGCGATAACGGTAAAAATCCTAAAGACATCGGTCTTGCAAACGAAGGTGCTATCGCAGGTATCAACTACGCTAAATCTTGGTATGAAAAATGGCCTAAAGGTATGCAAGATGGTACAGCTGCTGGAAACTTAATCCAAACTCAATTCCAAGAAGGTAAAACAGCTGCTATCATTGATGGACCTTGGAAAGCTCAAGCCTTCAAAGATGCTAAAGTAAACTACGGTGTTGCTACTATCCCAACTCTTCCAAACGGAAAAGATTACGCAGCATTCGGTGGTGGTAAAGCTTGGATCATCCCATCAAGCACTAAGAACCTTGAAGGCGCACAAAAATTTGTAGACTTCCTTGTTTCAACTGAACAACAAAAAGCCTTCTACGATAAGACTAACGAAATCCCAGCTAACACTGAGGCTCGTTCATACGCTGAAGGTAAAAACGATGAGTTGACAACAGCTGTTATCAAACAGTTCAAGAACGCTCAACCAATGCCAAACATCTCTCAAATGTCTGCAGTTTGGGAACCAGCTGCTAACATGCTCTTTGACTCTGTAAGTGGTAAGAAAGATGCTAAAACAGCTGCTAACGATGCTGTAACATTGATCAAAGAAACAATCAAACAAAAATTTGGTGAATAAAAAATTTGTTCAAGGGGGGTAGAATTCAAATCCCCCTTTGAATTTATCAATAGAAACATAAATAGTTTAGGTTTTATCTAAAAACCAGTATTCTATGAAAGGAGTTATTATGGAAAAGCAACAACCTAGTAAAGCAGCCCTGCTGTCTATCATTCCTGGGTTAGGACAGATTTACAATAAGCAAAAAGCCAAAGGTTTTATCTTCCTTGGTGTAACCCTTGTCTTCGTCCTTTATTTCCTAGCACTTGCAGCCCCTGAATTGAGCAATCTCATCACTCTTGGTGACAAGCCAGGTCGTGATAATTCCCTCTTCATGCTGATTCGTGGTGCCTTCCATTTAATCTTTGTAGTCGTTTATGTACTCTTTTATTTCTCAAATATTAAAGATGCACATACTATCGCAAAACGTATTAACAATGGAATTCCAGTACCACTTACGCTAAAAGATATGATTAAAGGAATCTATGAAAATGGCTTCCCTTATCTCTTGATCATTCCATCTTATATTGCAATGACTTTTGCGATTATCTTCCCAGTTATCGTAACCTTGATGATCGCCTTTACCAACTATGACTTCCAACACTTGCCACCAAACAAATTGTTGGATTGGGTTGGTTTGACCAACTTTACGAACATCTGGAGTTTGAGTACCTTCCGTTCTGCCTTTGGTGCTGTTCTTTCTTGGACTATCATCTGGGCTTTGGCTGCCTCAACTTTACAAATCGTCATCGGTATCTTCACAGCCATCATTGCTAACCAACCATTTATCAAAGGAAAACGTATCTTTGGTGTTATTTTCCTTCTTCCTTGGGCTGTCCCAGCCTTCATCACTATCTTGACATTCTCAAACATGTTTAACGATAGTGTCGGAGCAATCAACACTCAAGTATTGCCAATCTTGGCTAAATTCCTTCCTTTCCTTGATGGTGCTCTTATTCCTTGGAAAACAGATCCAACTTGGACTAAGATAGCCTTGATTATGATGCAAGGTTGGCTTGGATTCCCATACATCTACGTTTTGACTTTGGGTATCTTGCAATCTATTCCTAACGACCTTTACGAAGCAGCTTATATTGACGGTGCCAATGCTTGGCAAAAATTCCGCAACATCACTTTCCCAATGATCTTGGCTGTTGCGGCACCTACTTTGATTAGCCAATACACCTTCAACTTTAACAACTTCTCTATCATGTATCTCTTTAATGCTGGAGGACCTGGTAGTGTCGGTGGTGGAGCTGGTTCAACCGATATCTTGATCTCATGGATCTACCGTTTGACAACAGGTACATCTCCTCAATACTCTATGGCGGCAGCTGTTACTTTGATTATCTCTATCATTGTCATCTCAATCTCTATGATCGCATTCAAGAAACTACACGCATTTGATATGGAGGACGTCTAAGATGAATAACTCAATCAAACTCAAACGTAGACTGACTCAAACCCTTACTTATCTCTACTTAGTTGGCCTTTCAATCGTGATTATCTATCCACTGTTGATTACTATCATGTCAGCCTTCAAGACTGGTAACGTAGTAGCCTTTAAACTAGACAGCAACGTCGACTTTAGTTTTGCTAACTTCCAAGGGCTCTTCTCTGAAACCTTGTACGGTACTTGGTACCTCAACACTTTGATTATCGCCTTGATTACCATGGCTGTCCAAACAAGTATCATCGTACTTGCTGGTTATGCTTACAGCCGTTATAATTTCTTGGCTCGTAAACAAAGTTTGGTCTTCTTCTTGATTATCCAAATGGTGCCAACCATGGCCGCTTTGACAGCCTTCTTCGTTATGGCACTTATGTTGAACGCCCTTAACCACAGCTGGTTCCTCATCTTCCTTTATGTTGGTGGAGGTATCCCGATGAATGCTTGGTTGATGAAAGGTTACTTCGATACAGTCCCAATGTCTCTAGACGAATCCGCAAAACTAGACGGTGCAGGACACTTCCGCCGCTTCTGGCAAATTGTTCTTCCACTTGTTCGCCCAATGATTGCTGTGCAAGCTCTCTGGGCCTTCATGGGACCTTTCGGGGACTACATCCTCTCTAGTTTCTTGCTTCGTGAGAAAGAATACTTTACTGTTGCCGTTGGTCTCCAAACCTTCGTTAACAATGCGAAAAACATGAAGATTGCCTACTTCTCAGCAGGTGCTATCCTCATCGCCCTTCCAATCTGTATTCTCTTCTTCTTCCTACAAAAGAACTTTGTTTCAGGACTTACAAGTGGTGGCGACAAGGGATAATTTATCCCCGCCACTCTTTTTCATTTTATACTCTTCGAAAATCTCTTCAAACCACGTCAGCTTTATCTGCAACCTCAAAGCTGTGCTTTGAGCAACCTGCGGCTAGCTTCCTAGTTTGCTCTTTGATTTTCATTGAGTATTAGCGATTGCTACTGTAAATAATATCCTTGTATCAAGCAATTTGTCTCCTAGACTTGAAATAAAGCACATTTCTCTATATAATAATACTCATATAGAAAACACCTTTTAGAAAGATACAAATGCTTCCATATCCATTTTCATATTTTTCAAGTATCTGGGGATTTCGTAAGCCCCTGTCCAAACGTTTCGGACTCAACTGGTTTCAGCTTCTCTTTACCAGTATCTTCCTTATCAGCTTGTCTATGGTACCCATTGCCATCCAAAACAGCTCACAGGAGACTTATCCGCTAGAAACCTTTATCGATAATGTCTATGAACCATTGACAGATGAGGTTGTTCAGAATCTCTCCGAACATGCTACAATTGTTGATGGCAAATTAACTTATACTGGAACAGCTAGTCAAGCGCCTTCTATTGCGATCGGTCCAAGTCAAAGCAAGGAATTACCTAAGGACTTGCAACTGCATTTCGATACGAAAGAACTGGTCATCAGCAAGGAAAGTAAAGAGCTGACCCGTATCTCTTACCGAGCGATTGAGACTGAGAGTTTCAAAAGTAAAGACAGCTTGACCCAAGCCATTTCTAAAGACTGGTACCAGCAAAATCGTGTCTATATCAGTCTCTTCCTAGTTCTCGGTGCAAGCTTCCTCTTTGGTTTGAATTTCTTTATCGTCTCTCTAGGAGCGAGTCTTCTCCTTTATATCACTAAGAAATCACGCCTCTTTTCATTTAGGACCTTTAAAGAGTGCTACCATTTTATCTTGAACTGTTTAGGATTACCAACTCTGATTACGCTTATTTTGGGATTATTTGGCCAAAATATGACAACCCTGATTACTGTACAAAACATTCTTTTTGTTCTGTATCTGGTCACTATCTTTTATAAAACACATTTCCGTGATCCAGATTACCATAAATAGGAGATTTTTATGCCCGTTACGATTAAAGACGTGGCCAAGGCTGCTGGTGTTTCGCCTTCAACTGTAACCCGTGTTATTCAAAATAAATCAACCATTAGCGACGAAACAAAAAAACGCGTTCGCAAGGCTATGAAGGAGCTCAATTACCACCCCAACCTCAACGCTCGTAGTTTGGTAAGCAGTTATACCCAAGTTATCGGCTTGGTTCTTCCTGACGACTCAGACGCCTTCTATCAAAATCCTTTCTTCCCATCTGTCCTCCGTGGTATCGCCCAAGTCGCTTCTGAAAACCACTATGCTATTCAGATTGCAACAGGTAAAGATGAAAAAGAGCGCCTTAAAGCTATTTCACAGATGGTTTACGGTAAACGTGTGGATGGTTTGATCTTCCTTTATGCCGAAGAGGAAGATCCCTTGGTCAAACTGGTCGCTGATGAGCAGTTCCCCTTCCTTATCCTAGGAAAATCCATTTCACCCTTTATCCCTCTTGTCGATAACGACAATGTCCAAGCTGGTTTTGATGCGACCGAATATTTTATCAAAAAAGGCTGCAAACGAATTGCCTTCATTGGAGGGACTAAGCGACTCTTCGTAACGCAAGACCGTTTAACAGGCTACGAGTCAGCACTCAAACAACACCAACTGCCTATTGATGACAATCTGACCTACTTTGCAAATGAATTTCTAGAGGAAAAAGGGTATCAGTTTAGTAAACTCCTCTTTCAGCATGATCCGCAGATTGATGCTATCATTACAACCGATAGTCTCTTAGCCGAAGGGGTCTGTGACTATATCGCTAAGCACCAACTGGATGTCCCTGTTCTCAGCTTCGACTCAGTCAATCCCAAGCTCAACTTAGCAGCCTATGTTGATATCAATAGCCTAGAACTTGGTCGTGTTTCTCTTGAAACTATTCTCCAGATTATCAACGATGCTAAAAGCAATAAACAAATTTGTTACCGTCAGTTAATCGCCCACAAAATTATCGAAAAATAAAAACCAGCTCGCGCTGGTTTTTTTAGTTACTAATTATCTGTTTCAACGAACCGTCCCAAAATATGAACATTCTCCGAGACAGAGACAAAGGCGCTTGGATCCACCTGTTTCATAATCTGTTTAAATTCATTAAACTCTGCACGGGTAATGACAGTGATTAAAACTGGCTTTCTTTCGTGATTATAGGTTCCTTCTGCATCGTGGATCATGGTTGCTCCGCGGTGCAATTTTTTATGGATTTTTTCAATTACCTTGTCTGGATGATTGGTCACAATCATAGCTTGCATGCGTTTTTGCTTGGTAAAGACCGCATCTGTCACACGGCTAGAGACAAAGATGGTAATCATAGAGTAAAGAGCGTATTTCCAACCAAAGGTCACACCTGCTATCAGCATGATAGTCCCATTTACCAAGAAAGAAATACTACCGACATTCTTACCTGTTTTCTTGCGAATAGTCAAACTGACGATATCCGTTCCACCACTGGAGATATTGTTTCGAAGAGCAAAACCAATCCCCAAGCCCATGACGACGCCCCCAAAAAGGGCATTGATAATAGGATCCTCCGTCAAGGTCGCCACAGGGACAAACTGGATAAAGAAGGAACTCATGGATACGGTGATAAAGGTAAAGACGGTGAACTTATGGCCAATCTGATACCAAGCCAAGACCATCAAAGGAAAATTAATGGCCTAGAAGGTCAGCGAAATAGGAATGTGAAAACCAAACCAGTGATTACTCAAGGCAGAGATAATCTGTGCCAGACCTGTCGCACCACTCGAATACACATGCCCTGGTTGGAAAAAGAAATTGACCGCTACTGCTGATAAAAAACCATAGACCAGTGAGGCCGAAATCTTCTCATCATATTTTTCGCGAGAGATGCTTTGTAAGACACGTAAAATTTTTATCTGATGAGCAAAGCGGCGCAGATAATAGCGCCACCGCTTAATTCGTTTTGCTTGTTTCATCTTCTTCTACTTGTAAGCTGAGTTCCTCTAGTTGTTTGAGAGCTACTGTTGAAGGAGCTTGTGTCATTGGGTCAGTTGCCTTGTTGTTCTTAGGAAAGGCAATAACTTCACGGATATTTTCTTCTCCAGCAAGTAACATGGCAAAACGGTCAAGCCCGATAGCCAAACCACCATGTGGTGGGAAACCATAGTCCATGGCTTCAAGAAGGAAACCAAACTGATCATTTGCTTCTTCGGCTGAGAAACCAAGAGCCTTGAACATACGTTCTTGAAGGTCTTTTTGGTTGATACGAAGGCTACCACCACCAAGCTCATAACCGTTCAAGACAATATCGTAAGCAATGGCACGAACTTTAGCCAAATCACCTTCTAATTCGTGAGCAGTCTCTTCCTGTGGAAGGGTAAACGGATGGTGGGCGCTCATGTAACGACCTTCTTCTTCAGACCATTCAAACATTGGCCAGTCAACCACCCAAAGGAAGTTGAATTTATCGCCATCAATCAAGCCAAGCTCTTTGGCAATACGTCCACGAAGGGCACCAAGAGTTGCATTGGCCACTTCAAGCGTATCCGCCACAAAGAGAACCAAGTCCTTATCTTCAAGAGCAAGCGCTGTTGTCAAATCTACTTGGATGTCCGTCAAGAACTTGGCAACTGGTCCGTTTAATTCTCCATCAACTACCTTGACCCAAGCAAGACCTTTGGCACCGTACTGTTTGGCTACTTCCGTCATCTTGTCGATGTCTTTACGTGAGTAGTTATCCGCAGCGCCTTTGACTACAATTGCTTTTACAGCAGGTGCTTCTGAAAAGACTTTGAAGTCAACACCTTTGACCACTTCTGTCAAATCCTGAAGCAACATGTCAAAACGCGTATCAGGTTTATCAGAACCATAAAGAGCTATAGCATCATCGTATTTCATACGAGGGAATGGAAGCGTCACTTCGATGCCTTTAGTCTCTTTCATCACGCGCGCAATCAAGCCTTCTGTGATATCTTGGATTTCTTGCTCAGTAAGGAAAGATGTTTCCAAGTCAACCTGTGTGAACTCAGGTTGGCGGTCACCACGCAAGTCCTCATCACGGAAACATTTGACGATTTGGTAGTAACGATCAAAACCAGCATTCATCAAGAGCTGTTTCGTGATTTGTGGACTTTGAGGAAGAGCGTAAAAATGCCCTTTATTAACACGAGACGGCACCAAATAATCACGCGCCCCTTCAGGCGTTGACTTAGAAAGGAATGGTGTCTCCACGTCGATAAACTCCAACTCATCCAAGTAGTTGCGGATAGAGTGGGTCACCTTAGCACGAAGTTTAAGATTTTCCAACATTTCTGGACGACGAAGGTCAAGGTAACGGTATCGCAAACGTGTATCGTCATTGGCCTCAATGCCATCCTTAATCTCAAATGGTGTTGTCTTAGCTGTATTAAGCACTGTCAGAGCTGTCACGTTTAACTCAACTACACCAGTTGGCAACTTATCATTGGCTTGCTCACGCGCAGCGACCTGTCCAGTCACCTCGATAACAAATTCGCTACGAAGGCTTTCAGCTGTTGTCATGACCTCTGCAGAGACTTTTTCAGGGTTGATAACCAACTGCATGATTCCTTCACGGTCACGAAGGTCGATAAAGATCAAACCACCCAGGTCACGACGACGGCCAACCCATCCTTTCAAGGTTATTTCTTGTCCGATGTGTTCCTCACGAACACGACCAGCATACATACTACGTTTCATTATTTCTCTCCTCTTTTATTCTGTTACTATTTTACCATAAAAGCGCAGGCTCTTCATGAAAATCATCAGAAAAGTTTGCCAGTCTTTAAAAATCAAGTGAAGACTCTAAAAATTGACGCCCATACAAAAATCCGATGAAGTTCACCGGACTCTTTTATTTTGAATTTTTGCCTGCTTTACGCTTTTCAGCAATTTCAGCTGCCTTTCGAGGCAAGACAATTTCCGTTGTGTAAGCTGTCCCAAAGCGCAAGACACCTGCAATAGGGGCAAAGACAACTGCTAGATAGTTGTAGAAGAAATCTCCCTTAAAGGCATAAGCTAGCGCTCCGATAATGAAAAATAGAACGACTGCTTGAATCACTGCTAATAAAATTACTCGTTTCATGTGACCTCCTGACTCTATTATAGCATGAGAATCATCAAAAAGCTGACTAAATTATTCAAAGCGTGGAGAGAAATACTGTAGACCAGACCTTTTCTGCTAATATAAGCCAAGCCCAAGCTAAAACCAAGACTAGCATAAACTAAAAACTGTTGCACATCACCTGGGAAATGAATCAAGGCAAACAGAATACTGGATACCAGAAGAAAAATCAGAGTTTGTTTACTATTGTCCTGCTTAGGAAAGAGATAGCGTGCTAACATCCCTCTAAAGATAAGTTCTTCCGTCAAAGGAGCAAAGACCACCACCATAAAGAAACCAAATGCAGGCTGTTCCACTGTCAGTTGAGATACGATTTGTTGACTGACCGACGGATCTTCTGGTAAAAAGAACTGGGCTGTAATCGCCACTAGCAAAACCAGAGTAGGCAACCAGATATGACGATTAAAAGCAGTCGTCTGGATGCTAACCTTTTCTGTCTGATACCATCTGTAAACTCCATAAACATAGGCCCCTGACAGGACGACATAAAGTGGTAAGACTCCAAAGATTGAAGCCCCTAGTCCAAGAGCTGACAGCGCCATGCTCTGAACCAGACCATAGATAAAGTAAAAGGATAGAATGGCTAGAAGAAACCAGCCAAGGTTTTTAAGTAGTTTCATATAAATCTCCTATCTTGCTTTATAGCTATTTTTCAATACAAAGAGGTTCGCTATTCCTAACACAAGTACCCAGGCAAGTAACATGCCGATATTAGAAAAGGATATTTCTCCACCCTTTTGATTTAAAAGATTTACAATAGGACCGACGAACGAGTAATCTAACACTTTCTGAGCCGTATCATTTTGAAGAGCAATTATAGGTAAAAAAGAGACAATTAACATAGGGAAGATACTATAAACTTGCGCTTTAGATTGAGTATCTGACACCGCACCGATTAGAAGGTTGAGAAAAATAATACTAATAGTTGCTAGGAGCAAATAGATAACGTAAGCAAATAAATAACCAGATACATCTACTCTAAGATAGATGGGAAGTACAATCATAGCAAGTAACATTATCAGAATAGGGAGAACAAGCATACTGAAAGTATATTCTGTTGCTGTCACACCACTTAGGATGAGTGATTTAAGATTTCGTTTTTCCTTATCTTCTGCCATCATAATCGATACCATATAACCACTTCCCATGCTCAAGACCATCGTCAAACTCATAGAAAGGAAATACGTACTCAATTCTCCACTCTTGTTTAAGAACTCATTATATAGAACAGCCAGTCCAAAAGGCAACAATAGAGTCGCCAACAAAGTTGAATTGCTGATAAGAACTTGTAATCTTAACCATAGTAGGGCATTTAATTTTCTAAACATCTAACTTTTCTCCTGTCAATCTGATAAAGATTTCTTCTAAAGTTGGCTCACAAGAGTGAACCACCATCAAATCTGTCGTGTCTAAATGTGGTAATTCATCAAATGGAACTATCTGTTCTCGTCCGTCGTTATAAACCACACGTACTTTCTTATCCACATGGTACTTCTGGATGATATCTTGCGGACTTCCATACTCTATTAGGTTACCCTTATTCAAAAGAGATAAGCGATCACAAAGCAGAGTTGCTTCATTCATATCATGCGTGGTCAGAAAGATAGTTGTCCCCGCCTGCTTTAATTCTTGAAGTAGGGTATGAATCATCTTAGATGTTGTAGGGTCTAAGCCACTGGTTGGCTCATCTAGAAAGAGAATCTTAGGAGCATTCAGAAGGGCACGAGCCAAGAACATTCGTTGTTTCATTCCTGTAGATAACTTTTCTGCGATAATATCTTTAGCATCTGCCAATCCAACCTGTTGAAGCACCTGAACTACTCTATCTGACTTGAGACCATATAACTTAGCGTAAATGAGCAGATTTTTGTAAAGACTCATCTTTTCATAAAAACCACTGCCATCACTAACAATACCGATTTGTTCCAAATCATTTGAGGTTAAATCTTGAGAATTCTTACCTAACAAAACTGTTTTACCTTGATCTGCAGCCAACTGACCTGTTAAGACGTTAATCATGGTTGTTTTACCTGAGCCAGAAGGGCCAAGAAAACCAAAGATTTCACCCTCCTTAATCTCAAAAGAAATCTGATTAAGAGCCTTTTTGCTCCCAAAACTTTTGCTTACATTTTCAACACGAATCATAGAAACTCCTTTATTTGAAATAACGTTTTACCATAGGTAACTGCATCACATTGATATAAATATGGATTGCTCCTACAAGCAAGAAGGCTAGTAACTGAATCTCTCCTGTCAGTAAGGAAAAGAGAGCAATCAGAAAGTACAAAGCTGGCAAGACATAGTTATTTAATTGGAATAAAATCCGAAAACTCTGTTCCAAATTAGCCTTGCGCTCCCCTTCATCATAAGAATCGAAATGGTCCAAGATATCCTTTGGTGTAGAGAAAAATACTAAATCAAACTGACGAACAATCGCAATTGTTTTAGAAAGATATTTTTGACTCTGCAAGAACAGCACTAATGCCAAAAAGGAAAGGGAAAATGTTATACGACTTACATCGAGTACAATTACTTCACTACTTGAGATGACAAGAGCCAATAAAATCGCTACACTTGTAATATTAGAAGTAATGGTTCCAAACTCAATATTCCGATACATTTGCACATAATAGGTCTCATTCAGATCATCATCCATTTCCTCTTGATACAAGGAGTGAAATTTTCTGCTTTTCTTTAAGAAATTGAACGTCAAAACAATGCCAACGAAACCTAATAGTAAACAAATAGCTGATATCCATGGTATCAAGATTTTTACATCTAACATAATTCCGTGGAATTCGGCACCAGCCTTCAACATATCTACAAACATGTACAAAAAAACTCCCAAGACAAAAGGAATTAAAAATAACAAGCCATGTTTCTTTTTCATATTCATTCTCCTTTTTCACTTGCTAGATTTTTGGATTTCTTTTCAATCCAATCAATTACTGGGATGAGGGCAAAGTAGGCCCAAATAAATTGATCACTGTAATAGAGATCAAACCATCCTAGATTTGCTCCAATTAGTAGACACACGCTGACTAATAGAGCTATGGCAACTACATAATAGATCACTTTATACTTGTTCATCATTTTTCTCCTTTTTCTTCAACCAATTGAAAATGGACACGAGGGATAAATTAAGCCAAAACAAATACTTACTTTCAACAAAATAGAACCAACCTAGTAATGTTCCAATCATAGCAAAAGCATTCACAATGAGGGCAAGAACACTCATGTAATAAATCACTTTATACATGTTCATCACTCATCCTCCTCTAAGCGAAATACCGATTCGACTGTTTCATTGAAAATCTGAGATATTCTCAAGGCGATCACAATGGACGGGGTGTATTCGTCCCGTTCTAGTAGGCTAACGGTCTGTCTGGAAACCCCTGCCAGCTTGGCTAGGTCGGTTTGGTTGAGACCATCGCGAGCCCGAAGCTCTTTTAGACGGTTTTTTAGTTGCATGTTACACACCTACTCTCCGTCAAATTCAACGGCTTGGATATCCTCAATACGTTGCAACTTGAATTTTTCTTTTCCATTTTTATCAATATGACGTAGTTTGACCCATTCCTCATCAACATCCACAACTTCCCATAAAGATGTTCCAAACACTTGTCCAACGATTGTTGGATTTTTCCCAATTAATTCTTGCAATAATCTTGACATATCTATATTTCCTTTCTCTTTTCTTTCGATTACCTTTAACCTCTTCTCTAACCGCTTGATTTTTTTAGATTGACTCGTATAAATCAAGACGAGAAAAGGGAAAAAAATCCATACCCACATGTGGCTCCCTCCTATTTCTTTATTTCTTAACTTGCTTACATTGTAACACATCTTTTTCTTTTTGACAAGCATATTTGTCAAAAAGTTTATGATTTTTGTCATTTTGCAAAAGAAAAAGGTCAGGGGTAGGTTCCTGACCAGTCTTTCTGTTATTAAAACCCTAGTTTTTCAAAGATTTCTGAGAAGTTTTGGCTGATAGTCTCAAGCGACACTTGCACTTCTTCTCGGGTTTGATTGTTCTTGACCGTCACTTGTCCGCTTTCGACTTCACTCTCTCCTAGGGTGATGAGGGTCTTAGCCGCAAAGACATCGGCTGACTTGAACTGAGCTTTGAGTTTACGGTTGAGGTAATCACGCTCTGCTTTGAAACCTTGTTGGCGAAGAGCCTGTACCAATTCCAAAGCCTTAACATTTGCCCCTTCGCCCAAGACTGCTATATAGACATCTAGGGCGTTTTCGATAGGGAGGGCCACACCTTGCTTTTCAAGAATGAGAAGCAGGCGCTCTACACCAAGTCCAAAACCAAATCCAGCAGTTTCAGGGCCTCCAAAGTAAGAAACCAAACCATCGTAACGACCACCCGCACAGACTGTCAGGTCATTGCCCTCAATCTCAGTAATAAACTCGAAAATAGTGTGATTGTAGTAGTCCAGACCACGCACCATATTGGTATCGATGATATAGTCTACTCCAAGATTTTCCAACATCTGACGCACAGCATCAAAATGAGCTTGACTTTCTTCATCAAGGAAGTCCAAGATAGAAGGTGCATTCTCTACTGCTACCTTGTCTTCTTTTTCTTTAGAGTCCAAGACACGAAGAGGATTTTCCTCCAAACGACGTTGGCTATCCTTAGACAAGGTCTCCTTGAGCGGTGTCAAATAGTCAATTAAGGCTTGACGATAGGCCGCACGGCTCTCAGGATTCCCCAAAGTGTTAAGGTGCAATTTGACACCTTGGATGCCGATTTCTTTCAAGAAATGAGCTGCCATCGCGATTGTTTCCACATCGGTAGCTGGATTGCTAGATCCAAAACACTCAACACCAATCTGGTGGAATTGGCGCAAGCGCCCTGCCTGTGGACGCTCATAACGGAACATAGGGCCCATGTAGTAGAACTTACTTGGCTTTTGCACTTCTGGGGCGAAGAGTTTATTTTCCACATAGGAACGAACAACAGGCGCAGTTCCTTCTGGGCGGAGGGTAATATGGCGGTCACCCTTGTCATAGAAGTCGTACATTTCCTTGGTTACGATATCGGTCGTATCTCCGACAGAGCGACTGATGACCTCGTAATGCTCAAAAATAGGCGTACGCACTTCTGCATAGTTATAGCGCTTGAAAATCTCACGGGCAAAGCCCTCAACATACTGCCACTTGGCAGATTCAGCAGGTAAAATATCCTGCGTTCCTTTTGGTTTTTGTAATTTCATAGGGAATCCTCTTTAAACTTAATAGTCTTATTTTACCATAAATAGAGGGATTAAAACAGTAAGAAAAAAATTAGGATTTAGATATCATTTTTGAGATTAATAACTGTCAAAAGAATAGCTATCAAGGAGAGACCAACAAATAGCATCCAAGTCAACTGTATATTCCATACAGCTATAAGTGAAAAACAAGCTGTTCCCACAGGTATGGATAAGGTAAATAATAAACCTAAAAAATTACTGGTACGAGCTAGAACCTCTGGAGCTAGATTTTTCAGGAGCATGGCACTAATCTTTGGTTGAACTTTACCAGACACATACAGAGTTGAACAGAGAAATAGTAAACCAAGTACGACTTGATTGAATAAATTAGCTAGACCAACTAGACTGAGTCCTACGGTCACCCACATCATCAATCTAGGCAAGGACTGCTTCCCAAAATAATCATTGCCCGTAAGGCTACTGATGATGATTGCTAACAAAGCACAGACTTGACTGATAAATAATGCCTCTGTGTAAGAAAAGTCCAAAAGAGAATGGCTCAAAAAGAAGATGTTATAGATGCTTCCTAAAGCGCCACCCAAGGCATTGATAAGCAAGACAGCACAGAGCATAAAACCAAAGTTTTTCTGTCCACCTTTAAGAAAAACGAGACGTAAATTCCGATAAATCGTTAGGAACTGGTCTTTGATAGAAAGCTTCTCATTTTTTAGTGATTCACCATCAGGAGATGAAATTGACAGGCTCAATTTGCTTTTTCCTAAAAAGAGGATGACGGCTGATACTAGGAAGAAACAGGCATTGATTCCCGCAACGAGGGAAAAATTGTTGACCGATAGCCCTAAGAGCCAGACTCCAAAAGCTTGACCACCAATAGCTGAAATATAGGTAATGAACTGGGAAAAAGAGTAAGCCTCCATCAAATCATCTTCAGCTACTTTTTCCTTAATGAGAGGCATGCGCAAACCACCTGCAAAATCACTGATGACATCACTAATGACATTGATTAAACACAGGCTAGAAAAGGCAAAGAGACTAGCTTGCTGAACAACTAGGGCTACTAGAAAAAATAAAACCGCCTGAAACAAACCGCTATAGACCATCCATTTGACCTTGGCCCTCGTGTAATCTGCCCGAATCCCTACAAAAACTGTAAAGAGAGTCGGAATAATCATGACAATATTCGCCATAGCAACCGCAAAAGAAGCTTGTGGCAAAGTCGATGCATAGACGATAAATACCAGGTTGAAAATCGAAGCACCAAAAGCATTGAAGAAACGTGACAAAGTCAAGAGTCGATAAGCTTGATTTCTAAACAATAGTTTCATAGATAATCTCCCTTCTTGTTCGAAGTTTTATGTGAAGTATGACTATAGTATAGCACTTAGAAATTTTAGAGGAAAAACTTTGAATATATGCAACAAATAAAATGAGCAAAAAGAAACGATAGAATTTCTACAGTGACACGAGAGAGCCCAACAGTTCTATCGCTTCAAATTTTAAATTATTTTCTTAGTTTGCAGATATTCAACAATCGGTTGTATTTCTATAGTATTCAGCAGATTTATTACAACCAAGCATCTCAAAAATACGGACAGCATCCTCCATCTTTTTCTGGCCTTCCTTGACTCTACCTTGCTTGCTATCAAGGAGACCTTCCGCCCACAAATAGACGATTCGAAAATAGGTTTCATTTTCATTGTAGAAATGCTCTTCTATAACACGTTTAAAATAATAGGCATTGGTAAATTCTTCACACTCAATGCTAGCTAAAAAGCCATTCAATAGTATAGTATGAAAAAGGTTTCTATTGCCAGACATTTCCATTAGAAAATCAGATTTACGTACCATTTCTCGTACATATCTAGTGAAAAGAGAAACAGATAAAAATAGAGAACTGATTGAAAATAAATTGAGTTCATAGATTCCCCAAATCTCAGTAGAAAACAAGTAGTCATGAAGAACTCTCCCTTCCTCTGCCGTTAACTCTACCCTTTCATCCATGCTCTTTATATAAGACTTGATAAGAATGGCATTTAGAATATGTTTCTGTTTGTTTTGAGAATGGGCATGCTTTTGATACTCCTTGCGATACAAGTCCTCAAGCGGAGCTATATTCTTTGGATCCAAGACATCTTTGATTTCTTTTCTCAACTCAGAATCTGTATCATACTGAAAACCTCTCGCAAGAAAGAGGATTTCCTCCACACTGGCAGATATATTTCCCAGAGCAAATAGAAACTTTTCCACCGAAAGCTCACTCTGACCAGTTTCAAATCGGGACAACATAGACGGCGAAAATTGTCCTCCAGTTGCTTGTCTCAGCGAGATATTTCTTGACTCTCGTAATTGTCTAAAGACTTTTCCAATCTTCTCCATAGGCTTCCCCTTGATTCGGCATTTTCTTTATATTATCATATTTTTTCAGAAAATTCATCAAAAACTTGCCAAATTGTCAGAATTATGAGAAAATAGAGGATATTTATCATGTGGAGGGACTGTAATGAGAGACGATATCAAAATCAATGACCGCGCTTTGGCCTTAAAAGACCAAATTATCGAAAAACTAGAGAAGGTTTTTGATACAGATGTGGAATTAGATGTTTACAATCTAGGGTTGATTTATGAAATCAATCTGGACGAAACGGGTCTCTGTAAGATTGTCATGACCTTCACCGATACTGCCTGCGATTGTGCCGAAAGTTTGCCTATTGAAATCGTTGCAGGTCTGAAACAAATCGAGGGTATCGAAGATGTCAAGGTTGAAGTTACATGGTCGCCTGCCTGGAAGATTACACGAATCAGTCGCTACGGTCGTATTGCCCTTGGACTGCCACCTCGTTAAACAGGCAAATTACTTTTGAAGATGAAAATAAGCAAGCCGAGATTGGCTTGCTTTTTAAGTTTATTTTTTACCTGACTTGTCCATATTCCAGAAGTCTGTCACGGCTCCGCGTGAAGCAGATGATACAATATGGGCATATTTACCGAGGACACCACGGCTATAAAGTGGTGGCAAGGTTGTTTCTGCCTTGCGTTTTTCAAGTTCTTCTTCGGATACGGCCATGGAAATTTCTTTGGTATCCTGGTCAACTGTAACGATATCGCCTGTACGAAGGTAAGCAATCGGTCCACCATCTTGAGCTTCAGGAGCGATATGTCCGACAACCAGACCATAAGTACCACCTGAGAAACGGCCATCCGTCAAGAGGGCAACCTTGTCTCCTTGACCTTTACCAACGATCATTGATGAAAGTGACAGCATCTCAGGCATACCAGGACCACCTTTAGGCCCCACGAAACGAACAACGACTACATCACCATCAACGATTTCATCGGTCAGAACAGCCTGAATCGCATCTTCTTCTGAGTCAAAGACCTTAGCTGGTCCAACGTGACGACGCACCTTAACACCTGATACTTTAGCAACCGCTCCATCAGGGGCAAGGTTCCCGTTCAAGATGATAAGCGGACCATCTGCACGTTTAGGATTTTCAAGTGGCATGATGACTTTTTGACCTGGAGCGAGGTCTGCAAAATCAGCCAAGTTCTCAGCAACAGTCTTACCAGTACATGTGATGCGGTCTCCATGAAGGAATCCATTTGCCAAGAGATATCTCATAACCGCAGGCACACCACCGACTTCGTAGAGGTCTTGGAAGACATACTGACCAGATGGCTTCAAGTCGGCCAAGTGAGGCACACGTTCTTGGATCGTATTGAAGTCCTCAAGTGACAAGTCAACATTAGCCGCATGGGCAATGGCAAGCAAGTGAAGAGTGGCATTTGTAGAACCACCGAGAGCCATAGTTACAGTGATGGCATCTTCAAAGGCTTCACGAGTCAAGATGTCTGATGGTTTGAGACCGAGCTCCAACATCTTAACAACAGCACGTCCTGCTGCTTCAATGTCTTCTTTCTTGTCAGCTGATTCAGCTGGGTGAGATGAAGAGCCTGGCAAACTCATACCTAGAACTTCAATAGCAGTCGCCATGGTATTAGCAGTATACATACCACCACAGCCACCAGGTCCAGGGCAGGCATTACATTCGAGACGTTTTACGTCCTCAGCCGTCATATCACCGTGGTTCCATTTTCCGATACCCTCAAAAACAGAAACCAAGTCAATGTCTTTGCCATCAAGATTTCCCGGTGCAATAGTTCCACCATAGGCGAAAATAGCTGGGATATCCATATTGGCAATGGCAATCATAGAACCAGGCATGTTCTTATCACAGCCACCGATAGCAACAAAGGCATCCACATTGTGGCCCCCCATCGCCGCTTCGATTGAGTCCGCGATGATATCACGAGATGTTAGAGAGAAACGCATACCTGGCGTTCCCATAGCAATTCCGTCCGCTACGGTAATTGTCCCAAACTGCACAGGCCAAGCACCTGCTGATTTTACACCTTCTTTAGCTAATTTCCCAAAATCATGCAAGTGGATGTTACATGGTGTATTTTCCGCCCAAGTCGAAATTACTCCCACAATCGGTGTTTCAAAGTCCTTATCTGTCATACCAGTCGCACGAAGCATGGCACGGTTTGGTGATTTAACCATGCTGTCATAAATGCTACTGCGATGACGTTTATCTAATTCAGTCATTTGTTCCCTCCCATTTCAGTTTTTACTATTATAGCACATTTTAAAAGCAATGAACAGAAGAAAATTCTTGAATTTTCAGAAAATTCGATTAATTTACTTAATGACCTTCTAATTTTTTCATCTTTTTTTGTCAAGTAACTTTACTTTACAAAAAAAATGTGTTATTCTAGTATGGTTGATGAAAATCAGTAGATTGAATCGAATATAAATACCTAAAGGAGAAATCAAAATGGCAGTACCTGCACGTCGCACTTCAAAAGCGAAGAAAAACAAACGTCGCACACACTACAAAGTAACAGCTCCATCTGTAAACTTTGACGAAACTACTGGAGATTACTCACGTTCTCACCGTGTATCACTTAAAGGATACTACAAAGGACGTAAAATCGCTAAAGCTGCATCAGCTGAATAATAGAAGGGAGATACCATGCGCGTAAATATTACACTTGAACACAAAGAATCTGGTGAACGCTTGTACCTTACTTCTAAAAACAAACGTAACACTCCAGACCGTCTTCAATTGAAGAAATACTCACCAAAACTTCGCAAACACGTTGTGTTTACAGAAGTTAAATAATTTAACACAGTAAAAGCCTATGAAATCAACGTTTCAATGGCTTTTTTCTTTTAATTTTAGCAAAATAACTGAATATGATTGTTCATATCAAATAGGGGAATATTTTTGATATAATTATTTTGAAAATCATCAAGGAGCCTAGTATGAAGAAGACCATCAATATTAATTGGGGAGAAAAAATTTCTGAAGTCTCTAAAAAAATCAAAGAATTTAAAATAACTTCTTTTTATATGTTAAGTACAGACCTATATAAAATTGATAATAAAAAGTTAACACAAATTATTACCAATAAATTTGAAAATCATCCTGCCACGATAATGATTTTAATAGGTACTAAAGATAACCAACTTATTGCTAAAAAAAATAAATTTTGGAATATCCCCTCTGAAATACATCATTTGAAAGATGCGATTGATAAAAAGACCAATGACTATCTTGACTTATACTTTATCAAACTTGAGAAGGAAAAGCAAAAATGGTTATATAGCACAGAGAGTAATCAATTTATTAAATTTGTGTTTCTCCTCTTATAGAATTTGGTAAAGAGAGCAAAATATACCTCTACTTTGTCACACTTACCGTATATCAAAATGGATCAATAGTAATTGATTTATTTGAGGATTTGAGAGACTCTTTTTATGATGTCGACTTTCAACACCCGTATACCAAAATGATAGCCAAACTCTTTCCTGATTTTAAAAAGCGAAACAAATCATACTCTTTGGACTCTTCTCAACAGTTAGATGATATTTTAAATTATATAAAAAAAGAATTATCTTCAATAAGCGGAGGCATTCAATTAAGCGAACGTTTTTTTACACTCCATTTCATTACTAATATGAAAGATATGAATAAATTAGAATTCTTTAAAAAAGACAAATTGTATACTTGGATGATTAACGCTCCATATACTTCACAAGCTCTATCCTCTATGAATAAATCAAAATATTACAGAACAGACTATTTTGATTTAGAATACATTAACTACATAAACAAAGGTTCTAATTATGTCATCTGGAATAACAATAATTCTAATAATTTTGAGTCCAATTTTCTACAACAAGCTAGCTTCTTTTTAGCTTCGGCTACTCCTTTTTTTCAATTAGTTTGCCTTGAAGAAACTATTATGGACGGACTTGAAAAATTCCACCTTTCAAATGAAAAACATCTTATTCAGTTTAATGAATGGGCTCACAATTATAAAAAATCATATGTTTTTATGTACAGACTGAATTTTATAGCCATTTTTGAACTTTTTAATCATCTTAAAGAACATTCTGATTTCATTCACGATGAATATGTGGAAAAAGTAAAGCAAGAGGAATATGACTTGATTAAGGAAAAATATCAATTTAATGAATTAAGAAATACTAAACTTATGGAAGCCATACTTTTTATTATTGCTTCCGTATCTGTTCTTCAAGTAATAAATATCTTTACTAATAACATTGAGATTTTATTGATAAGTTTAGTTAGTATTATTGTTATTTCTATATTCATAATCATAGTAAGAATACTAAAATAATAATTAAAGGCCTATGAAATCAAAGATTTTAATTATCAATCAAATTTACTTTTTCGCGTGACAATCGTCTTAAAAAACAAATTTAAGCAACATTATATTTTAGGAAGAAAAAATAATTCTCGGAACATTTTCGGAAACCAAAGCGCAGGCTCAAGTGAACCTGCGTTTTTTCATTCTTCCCCCACTCTCTAAATCTCATTCAATTTTTCGAGATAGGCGGTTAATTCTGCTTGGGCTTCTGGCGTTGTACCTACTAGCTGGCTGCGCATATGTGCGAGTCTGGCTTCTACCTCTCCAATTTCTTTATCAATCTCTGCGAGCTGGTCTGCGAGGTCGGCGAGGGGAACAATGGGTTCTTCCTCAAAGGTATCGACATAGCGTGGAATGTTGAGGTTGTAGTCATTTTCGACAATCTCTTCAAAGCTGGCTAGATGAGCAAACTTCTCGACATTCTCGCGTTTTTGATAGGTCTCCAAAATCTTGGCAATATGGTCTTCGGTCATATTGTTTTGATTTTTCCCTTTTTCAAACTCTTTTGAGGCATCGATAAAGAAGACATCCTTGTTAGTGCGATTCTTTTTAAGGATAATAATGGTTGTCGGGATAGAGGTGTTGTAAAAGATATTTGCTGGCAAGCCGATAACTGTGTCAATAGCGCCTTCTTCTAATAGGTGCTGGCGAATCTTTTGCTCGGCTGCTCCTCGGAAGAGGACTCCGTGAGGGAGGACGATAGCCATGACACCATTATGCTTAAGATGGTAAAAACCGTGAAGGAGGAAGGCAAAATCCGCTTTGGACTTAGGCGCCAGAACTCCATAACTTGAAAAGCGAGGATCTTGCAGGAAGCCACTATCTGCTGACCACTTCAGTGAATAGGGTGGGTTCATCAAAACCCCATCAAAGTCTGTCGGCTCCGTAGTCGGCCAATCTTCGTCTAGGGTATCGTGGTGGCTGAGGTGATAGTTCTCAATCGCAACTCCATGAAGCATCATATTCATGCGTGCAAGGTTGAAGGTCGAAGTAATCAACTCCTGACCGTAGTAAGAAATTGTCGAAGCTTCCTTACTATAGCGCTTGGCATTGAGCAAGAGAGAACCAGAACCCATGGTCGGGTCGTAAACCGACATGCCCTTTTGATGCTCCCGCCCTGCAAAGACAATCTGAGTCATGAGGTGAGAAACTGCTTGAGGTGTATAAAACTCTCCAGCTTTTTTCCCAGAATCGCTGGCAAACTGGCCAATCAAGTACTCATAAGCATCACCCAAGATATCACCAGCATGACCAGACACATTGAGTTCGTTGAGCTGTTTCATAACCTCAGAGATGGTCTTGTTTTGCTTTTGTGGGGTGTTGCCTAGCTTTTTCGCATAGAGGTCAATATCTTCGAAAAGATTTTCAAATTTTTCATTGGCCTGCTCGATATCACGGAAACTTTGGGCTAGAGACTCTAGCTGGAAGGTTCCTTCGTGGATAGACTGAACCAGCTTGGTAAAGGTTAGAGAAGGTTCAATCACATAGCCCAACTCGTCATTTAAGACCTCGATGAGGTCTTCACGGACATCCGCATTCGCAAAATTTTCCTCATAGAGAAGCTGGGCTTGCTGGAAGGACTCAAAGGTCTCGTCCAAGTTATCACAGACGGTTTGGAGGATGTTGTCGGATAGGTACTTGTAGAAAATCAAGCCCAAGAGGTAGGACTTGTATTCATTGGCTTCCATCTGGCCACGCAGGATATCCGCTGCATTCCAGAGGGATTGGTAGAGTTCTCTTGATAAATCTGTTTGTGACATAGGGTCTCCTATCAATTTCTACTTTCATTCGTTTAGTGTAGCTTTTTACGGTCTTGGTATCTTATATAAACATTTTTCTGAGTAGGGTTTGTTTGCTTTCTTTGAGTTGGTTGACTTTTTCCTCTTGTTTGGCAATAGACTTGTCTAGATCTTGGAAAAAAGTATGTATTATCCTTTGCTCCTCCATACTAGGAAATAGTAATTTACCTTGAAGGCTACCTTCATCCGTTATATTAATAGTATTCTTGGCTCCTTTTGTAACAATAGGAGATAAATACTTAGAAGCTTTATTATCATCCATAAGTGATAAGCCAACAAATGGAGCAAAAATTTGTTTTGTAGATTTGAATACAGCGTATAACGGAGATACTATCCCTGTAGTATATGATATCTGGAAAATTCCATAAGGAGCGCCTTTTAATGGACTCTTTGTATAAATTAAGTTTTCTTTATTTACTATTTTATAGTTAGATAAATCTGCTCCAGCAAATGATCTTCCTTGATATTCGATTTGATTAACCACGCCTGCTTCACGTGATACAGACAATACTTGATTTTTATCATATGCTAAATCCACATTTCTATCTTTAGAAACTTTTAAAACTTCATACAAATACTTTTCCTTCCACTCATCTTCAAATCCTGCAAAACGAAGGTCTGGTTTAGTTTGTCCTTTGGCTGGGAAGAGGAGTTTGAGGTAGGTTTTCTTCTGCTCCTTGAGCACCTCTAACTTACGCTGTTGAATGCTAATGAGCTGGTCAATATCTTGGAAGAAAGTATGCATTATCGTTTGTTCCAAGATACTAGGAAATAGTAATTTACCTTGAAGACTACCTTCATCCGTTATATTAATAGTGTTCTTGGCTCCTTTTGTAACAATAGGAGATAAATACTTAGAAGCTTTATTATCATCCGTAAGTGATAAACCAACAAATGGGGCAAAAATTTGTTTTGTAGATTTGAATACAGCGTATAACGGAGATACTATCCCTGTAGTATATGATATCTGGAAAATTCCATAAGGAGCGCCTTTTAATGGACTCTTTGTATAAATTAAGTTTTCTTTATTTACTATTTTATAGTTAGATAAATCTGCTCCAGCAAATGATCTTCCTTGATATTCGATTTGATTAACCACGCCTGCTTCACGTGATACAGACAATACTTGATTTTTATCATATGCTAAATCCACATTTCTATCTTTAGAAACTTTTAAAACTTCATACAAATACTTTTCCTTCCACTCATCTTCAAATCCCACAAATCGATAGCTTGGTTGTTTTGTCATATATCTCCTCCTTATAACAATTGATTGTCCCTTGTATCTATCAATCTTAGTTTATATGCTTTATCTGCACCTAATTTTTTCAGAGTTCTTTTTATTTGTACTATATTTCCAAATCGGTAATAACTATCAAGTAAAATATCTGCATTCGGAGCCTCCTTAAATATTGTTTTTAAATATGGACTGTCTACCCATCTTTGTTCTGAACGAATTCCAAAACCGATGAAATAAATTTCTTTGACAGAAGATAACCTTTCAAAAAGTTCATTGTAATTAGACAATACATTGTCAACTGGTTTCTTTAACTTTTCAACAACTTCTTCAAGATATGCTCCTACATCTAGAGGATTGAAATCACTTAATTCATCATCAAAACCATGTCCAAAAATAAATTTTCCCCCATCAATAACTCCATGTAAATGAAAAACTTGCTTTTCAGGAATTCTATATAAATCTTCTAACGTTTTTGTATAATTGAAGTTGATAAATAATGCATCAGAATTTTTCAAAACGCTATCATTTAACAATTTAGAGTACGATTCTTCGCCTTTAGTCAGAATTCTATCCTTCCAATCAGAATATGTTTCTTCTATCCACAATTTAAATAATTTATTTAAAGAATAATCTATATATTCAGCTAGAATTTCTCCTATCTCATTTGCATTATTAGCCATCAAAGAACCATTCAATTCGTCATCAATATCCAGAAAATCCATAGTAGCAATAGACACTTTATTAAAATCTGCTAATTTCGCTTCAAAATCAGACCAAAATTTCTCAGTTTCCGTAATTTGACCCATTAGCAGATACAATAACTTATACAAATCTACATCATCTGGATATAGTTTTTCCCCTTCTGGTCCCCTTTGCATTTCAGGAATACTATAATCGTCTATTTCTTCTAGCAATATTTCTTCATCAATTCTATTTAGATATAATTTAATGGCATTTTCACTTTGCAACGACTCTAACAGTTCATCTTTTCCATAGGCTTGCTGATAAACGAACTTCTTGAAATATAGATAATCCGTCTTTAAATCATGCGCTATATCAAACCCATTTCCAATAATAAATAATTTTTCCATAATGTTTCTTCTTTCTATTACTCCATTTTCTTATTTCTACACTTTAGATTTTCTTTTTTGATGTCTATTCTTCAATTTTGCCTATTTTGAAACAATAGAAAGTATGATTTGACAAGATAACGTTAAACATCTAGCAAATAAGAAAAATCAAATCGGTATTTTATCTCCCCCTTAAGGGTAAGATATCCTCTGAAATCATGCGCATATAGTCCTCTTTGAGGGCTTTTTTGTATTTGAGTTTTGGTAGTGCCTTGTCTCCGTGGGCTTCCTTATAAGCCAGATAGTCTTGAGACTCGGTGATGGCTTTTTCACCATTTTGCTTGTCTCGTCCAATGCGATAGTTGTCCACTACGAACTGGAGCTCATCCTCCCCTATCTGCCAATAATCTGCCGTTTCACGAATCTTTTTCTGGGTTGTTAGCTCAATCATCTCTTCCAACTTATGGATGATAGACTGTCCCTGATAGCTCTTGGCATCTGATTGGACATTCTGCCAGAGTTTGGAGATGAGGCTGGATAACTTGGGATTGGATTTGTTCAAATCTTCGATATAGTTATCTACCAGACTCTTTTCCTTTTTACCGATAAGGTTTTCCCGATTTTCAATCAACGCTTGGATGAGAGAGAGGATATAGTGATAGTTTATCTCATCGGTGCGGATGGATTCGAGCTCATACTCGATATCCAGTAGGACACCTTCATCTTCTTGGTCTTCTTTTCTGCGTCTGCGGAGCTCTTCGATGACATTTTGATATTGGCCGGCAAAGTTCTCAATGTCTTCTAGGCTGAGGCCAATCTCTCTGAGGATGACTTTCTCATCATAGTCCGAATAGACTTGTATAGAGGATAGGAGCTTGTCAAATTCTTGAAAGGCCTTGGCAAAGCGTTTTAATTCTGCATCTGTCGCTGTATCCAAATCAGGCACCTGCTCTGGACTTGGAGCGATAGCCAGTAGTTGATGAACCTTTTCCAGGAACTTGGCCTTCTCCTCCTGCCATTCTGGGGCTAAGACACTAGTTTCACCCCCATTTGAGTAGAGGCTCAGAGCTTCATCCACCTTTTCTTTAAAGCGGTCAGGCGTTTGGAAGGTGACGATTTGGCCGAATTTCTTGCCTTCATCAAAAAGGCGATTGGTTCGTGAAAAGGACTGAATGATATGCTGGGGTTTCATTGGCTGACGATCCATGAACAGGGTCGATAGGCAAGGGGCATCAAAGCCCGTCAACAAGCGGTCCACCACGATAACCAGGTCCAATTGTTCTTCACGGAAGGCAAAGCGTTCTTTCTTACGAGCCAAGCGGTCGTTGAGGTCACTATTGTAGGAAGCAATGGTTGCTAGGCTAAAGTGGGTGCCAAACATAGCATTGTAGTCTTCTAAACTCTCCTCCATGTAGGCTTGGTTGATATAGGAGTCTGCTTCATTTTCTGTCACAGAATAGGTAATGGCAACCTTAGGAAAGTCTGGCAAGACCTTTTTAACATTTTCCGAGATGCTTAGAGACTTCTCGCCATTTTTGACTTGCTTAATCAGGTTATAATAGGCCTGTG
This sequence comes from Streptococcus mitis, assembly GCF_013305725.1. Lineage (NCBI taxonomy): Bacteria > Bacillati > Bacillota > Bacilli > Lactobacillales > Streptococcaceae > Streptococcus > Streptococcus mitis. The sequence goes on along the minus strand of NZ_CP047883.1, from coordinate 101,158 downwards.
CACGGGCAATGCTTTTAACGGTCAAAATGGCTTCATAGGTTTTTCCTACCCCATTTTGGAAACCGAGTTTGCGTCTTGAGCGATTGAGAATAGCATCTAAAACGGCAAGCATGTGGCCTTCGTCATCATAACGCTCCTCGTCAATCTCATCTTCTGCCCAACCAGGCATGGTTGTCTGATACTCCACATTAAAACCAAGAACCGCCTTGTCATGGATGGCTTCTTTGACGGTATATTGGTGGAGGCAATCACCGTACTGCTCTTCGGTCGTTTGAGCAAGGTCTCCTTTTTGTTCACGTTTATTTTCCGTAAAGATAGGAGTTCCTGTAAACCCATACCAGAGAGAATTTGTAAAGAAATGCTCTAGGTGGCGCTGGCGTTCAGGAGTCACTGCGCGATGGCATTCATCAACGACAAAGGCTAGTTTGAGTTGTTTGATACGATTGTAGACCTTTTGGTGACGGCCTTCATCAAACTGACGAATCATGGCATTGATTTTCTGGATGGTCGTCACAACGACACGGCGGTCATCAGAAGCCAGATTTTTAACCAATTCCTGTGTGTCATCGGTCTCGTCGATATCGATCATATCGTTCTCTGCGTAAGACTGAAAAGAACTGGTCGTCTGCTGGTCGAGGTCTGTCCTATCAATCACAAAGATTGTCTTCTCAATGGATGGTATCTGGAGCAGATTGCGCGAAACCTTATAGGAGGTCAGGGTTTTTCCTGAACCAGTCGTATGCCAAATATAGCCTGATTGGCGCTTGCGACTGGCTTCACGGATGGCTTCAATGGCATGAACCTGATAGGGACGCAATAAAATCAAGGCCTTCTTGTCGTCATCGATGACAGAATACTGCATGACCATCTCGTGGGCTCTCGGTATGGACAAGACAGACTCAGCAAAGTCAAATAGTTGAGGTTGAGGTCTATTTTCACTATCCACCCACTTGGTCAAGAAGCGTTCATTTAGCTTGTTGGCTTTGGCAGCTGCGATGTAGCGAGTGTCTGTGACATTAGAGACGACAAACATCTGAAGACTTGAAAAAATGCCTCTGAACTGTCCTTCTTGGTCGTATTTCTTAATCTGACGGAAGGCATCCATATAAGGATGAGAACGGCTTTTTAGTTCAATTTGAATCATGGGTAGACCATTGATCAGCAAAGTCACATCCCCACGGCGCTGGCGAATCCCTTCTCCGCCTGTGATGACTTGGTTGACAACCTCATAGCTGGATTTGCCACCAGCGACATTGTTTCTCCACAAGACTTCCAAGCGAATGGTGCCTAGACTGGCATCTTCACGTTGAACCTGCACCTTGGCAATACCGTTTTCCCCTGCTATCCACTTGGCTGCTTCATAAAAGTTGACGAAATTGAGCTGGTTTTTGATTTGATTTTTCTCTGAATTTGTAAGGGGATGGTCTTGCAAAATGCGGACATTATTGGCTTCCAGCTTGGCAAAAAAGTTTCCCCATAGGAGATCTTCTGTGTTTAACTCAGGCCGATACACCCATTGACTTTCTCCCTTTGTCAGCTGGTTAATTAAATCCCGCTCGATAGCCAATTCCTGTTTGGTTTTGGCTTTACCTGCTACAGGGATAGCAGTCTCATCTTTGGGAGAGAGTCTCTGGCTGATATGAAAATCCTGCAAGGCTGCTTGATTGAGATGTTGCAATTTTTTGAGAAGATCTTGCTCCGTCCCTTTTATGGCTTGATAGGCTGCCGTCAGGTCTTTATCTGCATCTAGGTAGTGATGTGGGTTCTTCTTTATTTGGATATAGCCCTGCACCAAATCTTCTAAACGTCTCAGCTGAATAGTAAGCTGGTTCTGGAGTTCCTGAGAATTGCTTCCAGATGCTTCTTTCTGGTTGATAGCTTCTAGGTATTCTACGATGGCAGCATAACTAGGCTGTAACTCAGGTGCTGAAACGATGAGCTCTTGTTCTAATTCTTTTGATAAGGTGTAAGCCATGTTCATACCCCATTTCTACAACGCAAAAAGCCTACCAAGGAAATTGGCAGGTTTGGAAACTGGGTACGAGGACTCGAATGCAGCTCTCTGCATGGGACTTGTTTGCTTAACCATAGGGACTCTTCCTTTTCATTCATCCAAGGCGTTGCGACATCGAAAAAACAGCGCCTTTACTTCCTTCCATTGTATCATAAAAGACTAGTAGTGAAAAGGTTTTCTAGGGTATTCTCTCTAAAACTAGCAAGAATTCCCTGACCTTCAAACTTCTACTAATACTCTTCGAAAATCAAATTCAAACCACGTCAGCGTCGCCTTACCGTACTCAAGTACAGCCTGCGGCTAGCTTCCTAGTTTTCTCTTTGATTTTCATTGAGTATAAAACAAGCAAAATCCCCTGCAAACTATGCTTGCAGGGGACTTGTGTGTTATTCTTGTACTTCTTTCTGGGCGGCCTTGCCTTGATCTAGAAGGGCTTGGACGATTTTCTCATCGCGTAGCTTGACAGAATCGTTGATCATTTCTGCGGACTTGACGATGGTTGTTTCTAGTTGGGCACGTTTCTGGCGTCCCAATTCAATTGCTGCGACGATACCTTGGTTTTGAGCGACCAGACTTTCAGCCAGTTTGGTAACCGATTCGACAGCGACTGTCGGGCTTTGAGCAATTCGTTCCATTTGCGGAATCACTTCCTTACTGGTTTCAGCTAGCATCTGAAGTGCAGCATTATTGGCATTGACAATGGCATCTGCCACGACACCTGATTTCATGGATTGTTGCAAAATACCAAGTTGAGCAATGGAAAGCTTCATTGTTGGAATCGTATTGCGACGAAGCATGCCCAATTTTTGGCGCATATCAGATGACACCTTCACCAGATTGCGCATCTGAGGTGTTGTTGCCCAGGCCACATAGAGACGGCTGACATACTCGGTGTGCTGTTGTTCGAGGGTATTGACCACTTCAGCCATGCGGGCCAATTCTTGTGACTTGGTTTGGTATTCTACCGAACTTGTATCGAGTTGGTCAGCTTGAGCTTTCAGTTCGGCAGCGCGTTTGCCAGCTTCTGTCTGGCTGGCTTCGATAAAGGAAATCACTCCCACCAGATTTTCAATGGATTTGGTATTGTCCTCAATCAACATCTCAGCAGAGACGATATTTCGAGCTAGCACATCTTCTTGCTTGACCACTGCGGCAGCCATACCATCGAGCTTTTGCTCCACTGTTTTTGAGTCAAAGTAAAATTCTTGTAGCGTATTCTTGCTCTTGTTAAACAAGCGTTGCAAAAAGTTTGGCTTTTCTTCTAACTCAGCAATTTCAGCGTTCTTGTATTTGACTACAAAGCCTTGCAACTCACGGTTGGTATTCTTGAGAAGATCATCCACTTGGGGAATCTGCAATTTCTTTTGTTCTGACAAGATACGATTGACCGTATTGTTTACGCCTTCTACAGCAGATTGTCCAAAATCCAAAAGAGCATTTTGATTGGTGACAAATTGGTCTACTAACTGGGGCACGTGCGCCTTGATTCCTTCTTGCTGCTCAGGACTCAACTTTTCTAAGAAGGTCAAGGTCTTGTCTGAGCCAGTATTTGTCTCGATGATTTGGGTTGTTTTATCCACCTTAGCTACCGTATTATTGGCAATCTGGTCAATATCAAAATTAAATTCTGTCATGGTTACTCCTTTGTTTCTAACCTATTCTTTACGATCTTTTTCTAGGATACGCAAACTGATATCAAAATCACGCATATCTGTTTCATTGAGTTCTCTCAGAACTTGGTCCAGCTCAAGGTCAAATTGTTCGATAGCTGCTTTAGCTTGCTCTAAGCGTTCTTCTGCCCGATTATAGTTCTTCGGATTGGCCTTAATCTTTAAATAGCCTTCTAAAATCGTTTGGAATTTCTCCATCTTCAAACTATGAATGGCCGTCAATTCTTCCTTATCACCCTCAGCAGAGGTAGCAATCTTGTCTAAAATGGCCTGATGATCAATGGCAATATTGGCTAATGTCTGGGACAATTCTGGAGCTAATTCCTCTGGCTCCGCATTCTCAAGATCTACCTGACTTTCCCTATCCAAACGTTCTAGCTGAACATCGATAGTTGCCCTCACTGTACGAACCTTTTTGTCAATACGGTTGTAGATATCAGCATCGATATAGGACTTGAGACGATCCGCCTCCTGATGAATTTCCCGCAGTTCGATCAAGACTTGATTAGCCAAACTCTTATAGGAATCTGAGCCTTTTTCTACTAAAGTTCCCTCTAATTGCTGAATATCTTTATCAGCCTGGCGAATCCTGGCTTTTAAAAGCTCAATTCGATCATCGAGCGAACGATCCTGCAAAAGAGGATAGCGCCAACGTTTATAGAGACGATAACCACCATATCCTAGCAGGACACAAGCCGCAAGTGGAAGAGCATATTGAACCAAAAGGCCCAGTAAGAACAAGAAGCCCCAAAAATAGAGACAACCTTTCCAAAAACCATTACCCAATTTCATAAACATTCCTTATTTTCAATTTATAAGTCTATTTTAGCACAAAAGACAAAAATGAGGGCGGAAATTCCCTAGAAAAGAATTGATTTCTTTGATGTAGAATGGAGCTTGGTAGCGCGTGTGCTAATTTCAATGTAATGGACTCAAACCACAAACACACTCTGATTAATATCAAAACAAAAGCTTGAAATATCGGAGGGGTTGTGTTAGAATTGGACTATAGTGATGATAATTGTCTAACAAGGCAACAAAAAGCCCCAACGTTCCAGCGTTGAGGTTTTTTTGGCTTATTGCCCCTTAAAGGTTATTTCTTGCGTGAGTTAAGCCATTTCTCAAACAAGGTTGTCAAAATATTGACTACTAAGGGTGCTAGAAAAATTGTGATGATAATTTCTAACATCGGCAACACCTCCCTTCATTAAATTGAGGGGGCTCAAACATTATATCATAGCAGATTTATATCATCAATATCGCGTATAAAAAACAAAAGCTTGAAATATCGGGGGAGTTGTGTTAGAATGAAAGCATAAAGGGAAAATAATGCTTCTAGCATATATAACTAAAAAGCCCCACCGTGCCACCGATAGGGGTTTTTTGCTACCCTCTAAAAGGGTTAAATGCTACTTGCTACGTCTCTTTATCCATAGCTTGAAAAGCTCAGATAGTACGTTAACAAGTAACGGAGCTAGAAAAAGGGAAAGTAACTCTAGCATACATAACACCTCCCTTCCTTAAAGTGAGGGGGCCAAAACATTATATCATCAACATCACTTAATTATTGGAATAGATAGACTTAGATACGCAAATAATCTTACTAGCAAATCTCTAAGCAAACCCAGAAATCAACGTTTTAAGACAAAGAAAAAAGCCCCTAGATTCATAGCTAAGGGCTGATTGACTTGCAAGGATAGGCAGGACTGTCGGGGCTCCTGCATTTCTCGACCCACTTATAAGTGGCGCGTTGGTGACAGATTCTCAACCTCTATCCTTCATATCTTCATTATAGCACTTTTTTCTCAATTTTCAATCTGTGCATCTGAATTTATTGTCTATCTTTTTCTCTAGTGTCCTTCAACCATATTGCACTTCAACCTCACTCATGATTTCCAGCAAAGTTTTCCCGTTTATCTGTAAAGAAATTAACTCATCAAAAGATACCACTTTATATTCATTATCTCCAAGTACGACTACAATGTCATAAACAGAATTAGGAAAAATACCACATACTTGACCCTTATAATCAAAAGAAGCGTCCCAAACATTGTCATACAATACTCGTAAATCATCAAATATCGCCATAATATATCTTGATTCTCCTATATAAGATATTCCACAACTTATCCAAAGCCATACAAAAACTTATCTGGCAATTCTTTTCCTAACTTAATACTTTTACTTAAAGTATCTTTTACAAACGAAGCGAATTGTCCTAGATCATCTCCAACATAGCTATATTCCAAAGTAGTTTTATCGATAGTTGCAATACCTTTACAACCTCCACTCACAATAGAATACTGCCTCTTAGAGGTTCCATCTTCTATTTTGTACATCGTAATAATTTGTTTATCAATCTTTATCATTTTCTATTTAGTGTAAAATAAGGCACTGGAATTATTCTTGACTCTCAAAAATATAATTGCAACAAGGTATCGAAATCGTCTTCGAAAACATTTTGACTATTCTGTTTTATTTGCTCAATGATTTTATCCTTTTTATCTCTGTCCAAAGGGAGTGTTTCAAACGCTTCTTCTTTTACTAATAATTCACCATTTTCTCCCTGGAATTCTTTTGTAATTTTTCTAATATGACTCTCGAAATCGATAGATTGAAGTTCTTCGTCGTTGATGTTATCTTCAATCGCATCTAGCAACAAACTGATTGAAATTTTAATCATCTTTAAATACTTCCCTATGCGTAAATACCGCCACTTTATTCATCAAGTCGTCCTCTGTGTAGTCAATTGTAAAAGTATCTAAACTAAATGGAATTGAATGAATCATAGGGACACTATGCACCCTATACTCTTTTTCTCCAATTCTCACAAAATGATTGATTTTCAAATTTGAAAAATCAGGATTCTCAACAGTAATAGAAACAAGACGATGCGCTATTTTATAAACATCAATTATCTTATTTTTCGTGTTTAACTTATCCATAATTATTATTTTAATACTTATGTTCTTGGTAATCAAAACCTATTTTAGATTTAATACTATCAAATAAATCTAAAATAGATTGTGGAGTGTCTTTCTTAAATGATACAGTAGGTTTATCTTGGTCTGGATAAACTTGGTCAACCCACTCATGAATTTGATTATAAAAAATCAACAGCTCTTTGCTTGGTGGTATCATCATATCTAGAACGAAACCTCCTTTACTTTAACTTCATTATAAACTTTCCTATCCTAATATTCAATCCACAAGATACCATTACAATAGCTTTTTAGAAAATGGTAAGTATCCTTTACTGTCTCTTTAATTTTCATGATTTGATTTCTTATACTCAATGAAAATCAAAATGCAAACTAGGAAGCTAGCCGCAGGCTGTGCTTGAGTTCAGCAGGCAAGAAACTAGCACGGTCAAACGTCCTTTTTTTATTACCTAATAATACTATCATACCACATCTAGAAAACACACTAAATTATTAGTAATCCCCCTCGGTTTGCAGTATAATGATGGAAAGGCGGGTTGATACTCACGGTTCACCAAAAAGACTGGTTTGGCGAGTTTATGGAGGAGGGATTTATATGGATAGATCAAAAAAGACTTGGGTAATTGATGGATATTTATGGTTAAATTGCCCTGTTTGCGGAACTGAAGTTATGGACTATGATATCTGTGACGTCTGTCGTTGGCAAAATACAGGTATTATAAATATAGACGGTGGCCCGAATAAGATCACTCTCGCCGAAGCCAAAGAAGCTTACGCAAGGAGAAAAATCGTAAAAATTCGAGAATTTGATACAGTGTTGTTAAAAAACGGTCAAACGGCGACAATTGTCGAAAAGTTAAGTGAAGATACTTTTATTGCTGACATAGGAGATTCCCCGAAAGACTGGGATAGCATTACAATTACAATCAATGATATTGAAAAAGTAAGTGTATAGAAATAGCTAATATATTTGTATAGTGTTGGGAGTAACCTTAAATGAATAAGACTGGAAAAAAGAATTTAATCATCATTAACGGCAGCGAATATGTCCATTGTCCAGTATGTGGTACTGTTACAGCAGTGTATGATATCTGTGACGTTTGTCAGTGGCAAAATACAGGAGAAACTAATATAGATGGTGGTCCTAATGAAATGACACTTGCAGAAGCCAAAGAAGCTTATGTTAAAGGAATTCCAATAATATAACAGACTATAGTAGCATTAAAGGAGAGACTGTTGGAACTTATAGAATTTAATAACAAGGTTGTCAGAATCACCGATATTGATGGCCAAATATTTGAAGGCGTAGCTCTTTACGAAGACAAAGATGTCTATGATGAAGAACTTGATGGATTATCCGTTAATTCTGGAACCAGATGGATTAAACTCTTTGAAGATGAAATCAAGAAAGTTGAAATTACTGATAAAATTGACCAGTACCTCATATAACTGAAATAGCTTTAATCTATCTATAAATCGTCTTGCGAATATCTCACGTCCTACATCATACAATCACTTATCTTCAAGTCTAAGTCTAGTCTCTGAATTGCTTTATCAAAATTTTTAATGCTTTTTAGTTTCTTTTCTACTTGGTTAGTGGTCACGCTGGTATTCCTTATAGTATAATTAGTTTAAAGAGAAGTGAGGTAGAAATGATAGTGTCGCTACGCAACTTCATAGTATGAGATGACGGGACAGGCACACCGTCCACTACTCTTGAGCGCTTAGATTATTCTAAGTGCTTTTTTATTTTCTCTTGGTTCACTCTTACTTCAAGACTACTCTCATACCACTAAATAAGCAATTAAGAAGAGTTTTATCTCTCCTATCTCCTTGTCATTCTACGAGCAACTAAGGCAAGTTATTGCTTTGCTTATCTGCTTATCATTTTGTAAGCATCAAATTTAAAATGATAGACTTTTAAACTTCTCTTATTTCCTCAATACCCAAACAATAAAACACTATCAACTCGTTTAAACACACGTTTCAAACATGCTGGTGTACCTAATATTGGATTCCACGGTTTTAGACACACACACGCTAGTCTTTTGCTAAACTCTGGAATACCATATAAAGAATTACAACACCGTCTAGGTCATTCTACACTAGCTATGACTATGGACACTTACAGTCATCTCTCCAAAGAAAAAGCAAAAACAGCCGTCTCATTTTATGAGAAAGCTGTGAGTTCGTTATAAGTGATGACAAAAATGATGACAAACCCAGAAATCAATGTTTTAAGACAAAGCAAAAAGCCCACTGTTGCAGGCTTTCTGTAAGATATATCTTAAAATTAAAGCATTTTGTTGTAGAATTCAACGACAAGTGCTTCATTGATTTCTGGGTTGATTTCGTCGCGTTCTGGCAAGCGAGTCAATGAACCTTCCAATTTTTCAGCGTCGAATGATACGAATGCTGGACGTCCAAGAGTAGCTTCTACTGCTTCAAGGATAGCTGGAACTTTCAATGATTTTTCACGAACTGAGATCACTTGACCTGGAGTTACGCGGTATGATGGGATATCAACGCGTTTTCCGTCAACAAGGATGTGACCGTGGTTTACGAATTGACGAGCTTGACGACGAGTAGTCGCAAGACCAAGACGGTAAACAACGTTATCCAAACGACGTTCCAAAAGAAGCATGAAGTTGAAACCTAGGATTCCGCCTTTGATTTTTGTAGCTTGTACGAACAAGTTACGGAATTGTTTTTCACCTACACCGTAAGTGAAACGAAGTTTTTGTTTTTCAGCCAATTGCAAACCGTATTCTGACAATTTAGAACGGTTGTTTGGTCCGTGTTGTCCTGGTACGTAGTTACGACGTGCCAATTCTTTACCTGTACCTGTAAGTGAAAGGCCAAGGCGACGAGCTTGTTTCCAAGATGGTCCTGTATAACGTGACATGTGTATGTCCTCCTGATATAAATAATATTTCGGTGGAAATAGTCACTTAGAAAGCCCTGATTCGTGCAGATGCCCTTCGCCTAAACAGCCAAGGTTACTTATCATAAGACACCTGTTGACGAGCTTCATGCTTTCCTGCTGATATTTCGCACAAAATCCATTCTACCATGAATAGCTAGATTTGTAAAGAGGTTTTAAGCTTTATTTTCACTGCCAGAGAGATTGAGAAGGAGGGTAAAGGTGCTTCCTAGGCCGTACTGGCTGCTGACTATGATTTCCCCACCCAATTGATGGGCCAATTCACGCGCAATCGCAAGACCAAGACCATGACCACCTGTTTTCATGTTACGCGAAGTTTCTACACGATAAAGGCGTTTGAAAATATTCTCCAAATCCTCTGGGGCAATCCCCTGTCCCTCATCAGTCACACTGATTGAAAGCTGGTTATTTTCCAGCTTAGCTACCACTTCCAGCTTGGTTCCTGGAGCTGAGTATTTAAAAGCATTATTGACCAGATTCACCAAGATACGAGAAAGTTTGGCATAATCTCCCTCAATCCGGGCAGACTCTGGAATTACCTGCAAATGGACATCTCGCTCCTCCTGCTCAATCAAGAACTGAAATTCACTCATGCACTCAATCAAGAGCTGGTCCAGAAAAATACTGTCTTTGCTGGTCGTTTCCACCTGATTTCTAGCTGTGTTTAGAGTCAAAAAATTCAACTCCTCAACCAGTTTATTGAGTCTTTCCGTCTGACGCCCAATGGTTGCTAGATAATGGTCCTGTTCTCCTTCCTTGATAACCCCATCCAAAATCCCTTCTACCGTCGCTTGGATCGAAGTGATGGGAGTCTTGATATCATGCGAAAGTTGAGCAATCATCAAGCCCTTTTCTCGTTCGCTTTCTTCCAAGGAATCAAAGGTGGCCTGCAAATCATGGGACATTTCATTGAAAGCTTGGCCTAATTGTTGAAATTCTACAGGACCTTGAACCTCCAGATTTGAAGGAAAATCCTTGTCCGCTACCCGCTTGGCATGTTCCTTGAGTTTGCCCAATGAAGTAAAGACCGGCGATAGGAGAAAGAGACTAATCCCAGCACCGACAAGGCTGGCAACGATGGTCATTCCAAGCAGAAAGTAAATCTCGCTTTTCTCAATCAGCATTTTTTGAACAGCCCAAAAAACCACGATAATCGTTAGGAGTGTTGAAATGATATACCCTACTAAAATATAACTTTTTAATTTCATTGACTACCTCGTGCTTTCTCAATTTTGTAGCCCAAACCCCAGACAGTTTTTATAGCAGGCGTTTCTGCGCTGGCATATTTAGCCAACTCCTGTCGAAGAGCATGAATATGAACATTCAAGGTATTGGTGTCATCCACATAGTCTTCTTGCCAGACTTTTTCATAGAGGTCTGTCTTAGAAAAAACCCGCTCTGGATTGCTCGCTAAAAGCCATAGAAGTTCGAAGGATTTGACGGTCAAATCAAGCGCCACATCTCCGACTTGGACCTCATGGCTACCGTGATTCATCCGTAAATCCCCGAGACTGACGACTTCTGTCTCACCTCCACGATGAAGGCGACGCAAGATATTGTGGACACGCAAAACCAGCTCACGAGGGCTAAAGGGCTTGGCGATAAAGTCATCTGCCCCCAGGCTTAAGCCGTAAATCTTGTCCTGCTCACTGGTCTTAGCCGTGATAAAGAGAAAAGGCTGATCTGGAGATTGATACTGAACCTCACTAATCAAATCATAACCATCCATCCGAGGCATCATGATATCTGTAATAATCAAATCAATTGGTTTTCGCTTGAAGATTTCTAAGGCCTCTACTCCATCATGGGCCACCAAAACCTGATATCCTGCCTGAACCAGATAACGTTGATGAATATCTGTGATTTCTACCTCGTCGTCAACGAGTAAAATTGTCTTTCCCATCTGTCTCTCCTTTGAAAAAAACAGTGCTATACCACAATAGTATAACACTATTTTAATCTCTTTACGAACATTCTAAACGATATCTAGATTTTTCATATCCTAGATAGAAAGTCTGTAGCTAGACTAGTCATTTTCTTCTTTTTTAGCTTTCAAACCGAGTCCACCTAACAGGCCGGCCAAGGCTAATCCAAAGAATCCAAGAGTAGCCATTGATGTTTGGGCTTCACCAGTATATGGAAGCATGTCTTTTTGGTCTTTCATGTGATCAGCCATCATTGGACTTGACACCTTGTTAGCAGACGCCATCTTGCCTTCATCAGACATTTTGCTTGAGGTTAGCATAGGCTGGCTAGCATTCATGGTTTTGTCCTGCTCTTTGTTAGGCATCATCTTATCTTGGCTAGCAGCTGGCATTTGAGATTTCATCTCATTGAGGGACTTATACCCATTCAAGTTCACTGTCAATTCTTTAGTCGCTACAAGGTTGCTCAAGTCTGCCTTGCCATCTTTAGCACCGTATACCTTGATAGTGGCTTTATAGCTTTGAGTGCCGTTTTGTTTCAAGAGGTCTAGAAGCTCTTTATCTGATTTACCTTGGGTACCTGCCAAGTCCACTTCGTAGAAGTAGAGGCCTTTGCCCAATTTTTCTACTGGTGGGAGAGCAGGATTTTTAGCTGAACCATTGTCTGACCATGGAGCCTTGTCTGATGCTTTCAAGATAAGGCGAGTCAACATACCGTCACCAGCAAAGAATTCGTATGGAATAACTTGGTTGACGCCGGCTGTGAACGGTCCAGGGAAATTAGCTTTGTCTAGGTAAGTGGCTGGAACATCTACTGTGTCTTTGGTGTTGTCGGCTACGCCTTTTTGGACTTCAGCTGGGGTAGTTAAGCCATTCAAGTTGACATCCAAATCTTTAGTCGCTACGAGGTTGCTCAAATCGGCCTTGCCGTCCTTCGCACCATAAACCTTGATAGTTGCCTTGTAACTTTGAGTGCCGTTTTGTTTCAAGAGGTCTAGAAGCTCTTTATCAGATTTACCTTGGGTGCCGGCCAAGTCCACTTCATAGAAGTAGAGACCTTTGCCCAATTTTTCTACTGGTGGAAGAGCAGGATTTTTAGCTGAGCCGTTATCTGACCATGGAGCCTTGTCGGATGCTTTCAAAATAAGGCGAGTCAACATACCGTCACCAGCGAAGAATTCGTATGGAATGACTTGGTTGACACCGGCTGTGAATGGACCAGGGAAGTTAGCTTTGTCCAAGTAAGATGCCGGAACATCCACTGTATCTTTAGTGTTGTCGGCCACACCTTTTTGCACTTCAGCTGGAGTAGTCAAGCCGTTCAAGTTGACATCCAAATCCTTAGTCGCTACAAGATTAGTCAAATCAGCCTTTCCATCTTTGGCACCGTACACTTTAATAGTAGCTTTATAACTTTGAGTTCCGTTTTGTTTCAAGAGGTCTAGAAGCTCTTTGTCAGATTTGCCTTGGGTACCAGCCAAATCTACTTCATAGAAGTAAAGACCTTTGCCCAATTTTTCTACTGGTGGAAGAGCTGGATTTTTAGCTGAACCATTGTCTGACCATGGAGCCTTGTCTGAAGCTTTCAAGATAAGGCGAGTCAACATACCGTCACCAGCGAAGAATTCGTATGGAATGACTTGGTTGACACCGGCTGTGAATGGGCCTGGGAAATTCGCTTTATCCAAGTAAGTAGCTGGGACATCTACTGTGTCTTTAGTATTGTCTGCCACACCTTTTTGAACTTCAGCTGGGGTAGTTAAGCCATTCAAATTAACATCCAAATCTTTTGTCGCTACGAGGTTAGTCAAATCGGCCTTGCCATCTTTTGCGCCGTACACTTTGATGGTAGCTTTATAGCTTTGTGTGCCATTTTGTTTTAACAAGTCTAGAAGCTCTTTATCTGACTTACCTTGAGTGCCGGCCAAGTCTACTTCGTAGAAGTAGAGGCCTTTGCCCAATTTTTCTACTGGTGGGAGAGCGGGATTTTTGGCTGAGCCGTTGTCTGACCATGGGGCCTTGTCGGATGCTTTCAAGATAAGGCGAGTCAACATACCATCACCTGCGAAAAATTCATATGGGATGACTTGATTAACACCGGCTGTAAATGGCCCTGGGAAATTAGCTTTATCCAAGTAAGTAGCTGGGACGTCTACTGTATCTTTAGTGTTGTCAGCCACACCTTTTTGGACTTCAGCTGGAGTTGTTAAGCCATTCAAATTGACATCCAAATCTTTTGTTGCTACAAGATTAGTCAAATCGGCCTTACCGTCCTTCGCACCGTACACTTTGATAGTTGCCTTGTAACTTTGAGTTCCGTTTTGTTTCAAGAGGTCTAGAAGCTCTTTATCAGATTTACCTTGGGTACCTGCCAAATCCACTTCGTAGAAGTAGAGGCCTTTGCCCAATTTTTCTACTGGTGGGAGAGCGGGATTTTTGGCTGAGCCGTTGTCTGACCATGGGGCCTTGTCTGAGGCTTTCAAGATAAGGCGAGTCAACATACCATCACCGGCGAAGAATTCGTAAGGAATGACTTGGTTAACACCGGCTGTGAATGGGCCTGGGAAGTTGGCCTTGTCCAAGTAAGTAGCTGGAACGTCTACCGTGTCTTTAGTATTGTCAGCTACGCCCTTTTGCACTTCAGCTGGAGTAGTTAAGCCATTCAAATTGACATCCAAATCCTTAGTCGCTACGAGGTTGCTTAAATCGGCCTTACCATCTTTAGCACCGTATACCTTGATAGTGGCTTTATAACTTTGTGTACCATTTTGTTTCAAGAGGTCAAGAAGATCTTTATCTGATTTGCCTTGAGTTCCTGCCAAGTCTACTTCATAGAAGTAAAGACCTTTACCTAAGTTTTCTACTGGTGGAAGGGCCGGATTTTTAGCTGAACCATTGTCTGACCATGGGGCCTTGTCTGAAGACTTCAAGATAAGGCGAGTCAACATACCGTCACCAGCGAAGAATTCGTATGGAATGACTTGGTTGACACCGGCTGTGAATGGGCCTGGGAAGTTCGCTTTGTCCAAGTAAGATGCCGGAACATCCACTGTATCTTTAGTGTTGTCGGCCACACCTTTTTGCACTTCAGCTGGGGTGGTTGCTGGCTGAGCTTCACTTGCTTCACGGTCTTGTCCAGCAACTGTAGATGCAGAACTTTCCACAGGTTTAACTGCATCTTCTGTTTGTTTCTTAGAGTCAGATTGTGCTTGCACTTCTTTTGGTGCTGCTACTGGCTCTTTAGCAGTTTCGTCCGCTTTTTCTGAAGAGCTTGTGGTATCCACACTTGCTTTAGGTGTTGGAATAGACTGTTCTGAAGGAAGAGCTACATCGACTGCTTTTTTGAGAACCTCTGCTGGTAAGTCGCTCTTTTCACTCACCGAAGCAGCGCCTGGCACGACTTGGGCAGGAGTCGGATTGACGACATCAGCACGCGCAGAACTTGGTTGACCAACTAGGACAAAGAAGCCACTGGCCACAACAACTGAAGCAACACCGACACTGAGACGGCGAATAGACCAACGAGTATATCTCTGATTTGGATTGAATTTCATAGGATTCTCCTTAGAGCTTTCTTTTTTTGATGACTCTAGTATAATCTCCTAAAATTAAAAAGGATTAAGAAAAAGTTAAAATTTTTCTTAAATCCCTCTTATAAAATACTTATATTGACTCGTTAATTATTTGGGAAAGAGAGTACCCTTCCTCTCCTACTCACTCAGTTCAGCTAGGGTATCCAAATGTTGGTTATTAATGACTGCCATGATGTAGGCATCTGCCTGCAAGAGGTCATTGGGTCCGAATTGGACATCCAGAGGAGCATTTTCGTAGGCACGAAAACCAAGTACGTTGAGATTGTATCGCCCACGTAGATCTAACTGACTGAGGCTTTTATCCGTCCACGATTGGGGGATTTTCATCTCGACAATCGAAACATTCTTATCTAGCTGAAATACATCCACGCTGTTATGAAAGAGGATTGTCTGCGCTAATGAGCGCCCCATTTCAAACTCTGGTGAGATGACTGCGTCCGCACCGATTTTTTCTAGAACTTTTTTAGCTGTATGGCTTTTGACCTTGGCAATAACTGTCGGTACTCCTAGACTCTTGCAGTGCATAACCGCGAGAACACTGGACTCTAGATTTTCCCCCGTTGCGACAACTACGGTATCACAGGTGTCAATCCCCGCTGATAGAAGGAGTTCTTCATCCGTGATATCTCCAACTACCCCTCGCGCCAACACTGGTTCAAACTGATTAATGCGTTCCTCGTGGTCATCAATAGCAATGATATTCATGTCATGCTTGGCTAGAGCTTCCAAAACACTGCTCCCAAAAATTCCCAAGCCTAAAATTCCAATTGTCCGATCTGACATCGTTCTTCCTTTCTTATCCAATGGTGATATCTGCTTTCATATAGTGAATCGTATCTTTCTTGTCTGGCTGGTATTCCGCTACACTGACCAGTAGTGTCAAGGGACCAATACGGCCGATAAACATCAACAACATAACGATGCTGAGGGCTATCTTGCCTAGCTCCGGTGTTAAATTTGCCGTCACTCCAACTGTCGCAAGGGCTGAAATGGTCTCAAACATGAGGTAGATAAAGCGCGGATTTCCTTCTGCGGTTACCCCTAATAGAATCAATCCCAGCAAGAAAGTCAGCAAGAAGATAATAAAGACACTGAAAGATTTTTGCACGGTTCGGGGTTCAATGGTCCTCCGAGCAACATTGGCATGAGGCAAGCCCAATAGTTCGCTACGAGCAAAGACCAACAAGACAAAGAAGGTCGTAATCTTAAGCCCCCCTGCTGTCCCTCCTGGTGCCCCGCCCAGAAACATCTGCAAGATGTAGATCAGTAAGGTAACTGGTCGAGCCTGAGTGTAGTCAATTGAAGCAAAGCCAGCCGTTCTCATGCTGACGGTCTGGAAAAAGCTAACCAGCAATTTCTCTGGAGCGCTGAGATTTCCAATCGTTCCAGGATTGTTCCACTCAATGAACAAAGTCGATACGGTTCCAAAGAGCAGAATTCCCGCCGTTAAAAAGAGAACCAACTTGGTATGGAAACGCAGGCGGCGTTTTTTCTTTTTCCCAAACTGGGTTGCTAGATCAAACCAGACCATAAATCCTAGACCACCTGTGATAATCAAACCAGCAATGACTAGATTGATCAAGGGATCCGTTTGAAAGGCTAGCAAACTCGTACTTCCAAAATTGTCAAATCCAGCATTACAGAAAGCTGAAACAGCCAAAAAGATAGAGGTTAACACCCCTCGTCCCCAGCCAAATTCAGGAATGAAGCGGAAACTCAGGAGAAAGGCACCGATCCCTTCCACCAAAAAAGTCGTCAGAAAGATCGAGCGGATGAAGTCCTTTAGAGACTGGGTTTCTCCATAACTGAAACTTTCTTGAATGGTCTCCCGACCACGAAGACTGAGCTTTTGCTTGCCTTGGATATAAAAGATTCCGATAAAGGTCATGAGCCCCAAACCGCCAATCTGGATCAAGAGCATACAGATCAACTGGCCCCATATATTGTAAGTAGAGGCTACCGGCTGGGTAAAGAGCCCTGTCACACAGACCATGGACACGGTCGTAAAGAGATGGTCAAAGTAGGTCGCTTGTGACGTAGCTGCTTGCACAAAGGGGAGACTTAAAAGAAGCGAACCTAAGAAGATCACTAGGGCAAAACTTAAAAAGATGCGACGGGCTGGCGACAAGCGTCCCAGTATCGTCTTGATTTTTTCCAAAAAAGATTTGAATAACATAACTACATTCTACCATAAAAACAGTCAGAACACTCACATGTGGTGCACAATGGCAAGACAGAGTTCGAGTGCCTTATCAAAAGCTTCTGAGCCCCAGTCGCGACTGTCGTAGTTCTCTAAATCTGCTAAGGAATCTGCGGTAAAGAGCAATTCCCCCCAGACAACCCCACGTAGTTGGGCTACTGCCGCAAGAGCCGAGCACTCCATCTCCACAACTGCACAGCCTTCTTCCTTGCGATAGGCAACTTTTTCAGCCGTCTCTCGATAAAAACCATCTGTCGTCCAGGTCATGACCTCCTCGTAAGGAATGCCTCTTTGTTCCAAGACTTGCTCAATGGCAGAGATAGCCTCAATCTGCATCTCCATATAACGAGAAGGCGCTACATAGTGGTAGCTGGTTCCCTCATCTCGCAGAGCGCGAACAGGGACGAGAAAAGCATTTTCCTCTATATCAGCTAGGACTCCACAAGTACCAGTGGAGATGATTTGCTCCACACCATAGCCAATCAACCAATCCATAAACTGGGCCGCTGGAGCAGAACCAACAGGCGCTTGAGCCAGACAAATCTCCTCGCCCTTGTAGTTGAGGACATAGACTGGATAAGTCTTGGTGGCAGAAACGAACTCACCAACACAGTCCGCCCCTACTTCCTGAGCATAGTGGTCAATCTCCTCCTCCAAAAATGCATAGATACACTTCTTTGGCAACTTCAAGTCTAATCCCTCATGTGTTGGCATAAGGACCGCTTGGGGGTTATCATCAAACTCTAAAATGGGAATCGCATGCTTCTGAATCATCGCCCACCTCCTCTAATTTTGTACTATTGTATCAAAAACTGACGGAGTGTCAAGGAGTTGTCTTTACATTTCCTCTAGTAACAACACAAAAATCTCCCTTCTCTCTCGAGAAAGGAGAATTTTGCTTATCCTTGTCCGCCAGGGGCTGGACCGCCGCCTTGAGGTCCCCCACCCGGTCCACCGCCTCCAGGTATAGAGTTGACGATTTCCGTTTGCTTTTCACCGTTGAGATAGATGTCCCCACCTGTGTAGGTCGCTGTTCCATCAAAGTCAAAACCTGTTTGACCAATCATTTTAATGGTTCCGCCTGTGACAGTGATATTCCCATTCGAGTCGATTGGGTCTGTATCTCCTTGACCAACTTCTACAGTCAGGTTCCCGCCATTCATGGTGAAGAAGATTTCACTTTGTTGGGCATTTTTGTTGGCTGCATTGACTCCATCATCTGTTGAATAGATGCTAATGTCCCCTCCGTTGATAGTGATGGATTTCCCTTCAAGTCCTTCTGTCGAATTCTTGACGGTGTAAGTCCCACTATCGATGACGAGGTCTCCAGAAGCGTGGATGCCATCATCCCCTGCTGTAACGGTAATCTTGTTGTTAGATAGGTACATGGTTCCGACTGAAGTATCTTCATCATTGTCCACCTTGACTCCATCTTCTTTGGCATCGATAGTCATGGTCGTACCAGTGATGTTGAGTTCATCATTGACATTAAAGGCATCGCCAACTGCTGTGATGTTATAGGTTCCACCCGTGATGTGGAGGGTGTCGTTGGCCTTAATACCATTATTTTTCTTTCCTTCTACATTAAGAGTTCCTTTCCCGTTGATGGTTAAATCCGCCTTAGAAAAGAGAGCTGCGTCGGCTTTTTCGTCACTGTTCGAGCTTGAGTCAGAAAGACTATTGGTGGTTCCCTCTGCCAGAGTCAGGTAGACATGGCCAGCTGATGTCGCAGAAATTACTGCATTGGTATTGGTCATAGTCGCACCTTTTAGGACTAGGTGAACATCTGCCGACTTATCTGCCTCGACCTTGATCTGCACTCCGTCAGACTGACCTGAAATCACATAGGTTCCAGATTTTGTGATGGTCACTGTTGATTCAGAGACTGTCACCCCATCTCCAGAGACGTTTGCAGATGAGCCAGATAGCTCAATCTTAGAAGCTGTGCTTTCATCATAAGCAGTATCATTGTCCTTCTCTGTAAAATAGGAAGTTTGGTTTATCTTTGTTGAAGTTGTTGCATTATTTGTCGTTGCCTTGGTATTAGATGTAGTTGTTGACTGGGAACATGCTGCCATCAGCACCATTGCCGTTAAACTCGTTGCGAGTAGGGTCCATTTTTTTGATTTCATACCTTTTTCCTCTCCTTCGTATGATATAGCTAGACAGTTTACAGAAGATTCCTCAAACAAAACTAAAACTTTTCTGAAAGTTTCCTTAAATTTAGTTTCGCTTAATATTCTTTTGAAAAGGCTACTAGAAACAATTTGAGAATACTAAAATACAGTTAATAGTTTTTAAAACCAACATCCCCCAGTGCCATGTCTCCCAAACCAAAAAGAAGAAAAATTTATAAGACTAAGATAGAAATCATGACCACCCGTCTAACGGGTGGTTTGCACCAGGGCTATAAGCCCAAATTACCAGCCAGCGCCTAAAGACGCTGGCTTTCACGTTGTTCAAGCCTTATTGCTCTTGACTCGTCACAAACCTCTCAAAGAGGCTTTAGTATTACTTACCACTATCCCTAAAGGGATCCTCATATTCTTTTACACTCATTTTATCTAGTGCTATATCATGCTTTACTCGTTCTCGAATTTTTATACTCGTGAAGAAATCATCCACTGGATAATTTCTTTAATCTTGAATATATTTCTTAATTGTGGCTTCATTGAGCCCTACTGTACTTACATAATAACCTTCTGCCCAGAAATGCCGATTCCCAAACTTATACTTGAGGTTGGCGTGTTTATCAAACATCATGAGTGCACTTTTGCCTTTTAAATACCCCATGAAACTTGAAACGCTTATCCTTGGTGGAATACTTACTAACATATGTACATGATCAGGCATTAAATGGCCTTCGAGAATCTCAACACCTTTATAACTACATAATCGACGAAATATTTCTCCCAAACTGCTTCGATATTGATTATAAATGACTTTTCGTCTATACTTAGGGGTGAACACAATGTGATATTTACACATCCACTTTGTGTGTGATAAACTATGTGCCTTTTGTGCCATATTTTTCTCCTTTCGCTTTACAATTGGCTTGAACACCTTTATTGTATCGCGTTTGGAGTTTTTGGTATAACCTTCGACGCGCACCCGCATAGCGGGTGGTTTATTTGTCTCGCACCTAACGGAGCGAGACGGACTAATAGTCACATAATAAAACACCCCAAAAAGTTAGATTTTTTCTGTCTAACTTTTGGGGTGCCGTTCAAACCGTTGCTTTTTTTGATAAAATCGAGACACTATTGTCCCAGCCTCGTTTAGTTTCAAAATATTTCCAGTTAAAAGTCTGAAAGAAAATTAAGACATCAGAAATCTTCAGAATCAAATACACCTTCCTCAATAATTAATTTTAAAAAACTTGCACTTGTATATGCTGCATATTGTTGATAACTATCATTTTTATCTGCATCAGCAAAATCACAAACACTCTTTACCGCAAGAAAGTTCTCTGGTCTAGGTGTTGAAGTATGTTTACAAGAAAAATACATCCCATAAATTTCCATCTCAAGACCAAGTAATTTCCTAGTCAAACTTTGTGGTCTTTTTAAAATTTCCGTATCTGCTACAACACTTGATCCAGAAGCAACTGGACCTATCTTCATTTGTAAATCATGTTCAGGGGTTGGCCCAGAAAATTCTTTTTTTATTTTAAATAACTTTACGGGAAGATCAACAATTTTATTTATCTTTGAAACTAATTCCTCATGGATCGAAATAGAACTATAATCAGGTTTGAAAGAGCCTTCAACTATTTTCCCACTATCATAGTTCCATGATTCCTTAGATACCATTATATCACCTAAATTCACCTCCCCTTTTACTCCAGCTGCTATTCCGCACATACAAACATTATATGGACGAAAAGTTTGAATTATTTTTTCAGTAAATTGTGACATAGCAACCATTCCCATCTGGTTATCAGTAGCTAATAAGATTTTTCTTCCATCTGTTAGTTTTACTCCAAAATAATACGAAGTATCACCCTCGATATTAATTTGTTCTAAATCTGGGAAAACTTGCTTGACCGCATCTAATTCTGGTGACTTTAACGCGGTTATGATTGCAAAATCGTAAAGGTATCCTCTTTTTTGATAATAATTTGGGGTAAAATTCTCAATCATCTCTATTTTTGAAAATAAATTATCACGCCACCCTCGAGAAGAGAGATCATATTTTATTATTTCTATAAATGCTGAAGAAAAAATTGGGTGCCCCTGTTCAAGCGCATTTGTATCTGCCGTTAAAGCTACTTTATTTTTAGGTTCAATTAACCCTTTCCCCTTTTTAATTCGTTCTAACAAATCAATTGAGTTCTTCAAATTCACGTCATCAACACCAATTTTTTTAGGAATAATTAGGTCTAAAATTAATAAATCATATTCAGTTTCTTTAAGTTTTTTCATTGCTTCTACTGAACCTGTTGAAGTGTCAATTTCCCAATTTTTTTTATTAAAAACTTTTGTTATTTCTTTGATTTTATCAGTATTATCATCAACAATTAATACTTTCATATAGATCTCCTAATAATTTCTTTAAACTTTCAAACCAACTTTTAGACGAAGAACTATAATATATTATATCAACAAAATTTTTGTTGTATCGATCTTTTAATATATCCTTCATCTGAGATATTGTAACTAATTCTTCCCCAAAACTTTCATATTGAGTTATTACAATTGTTTTAAGACCTATTTGCCTCTGCTGCATTACATCTAAAATATCCATCCCAGCAAAGTTTCTAATCTTTCCTCCACTGCTATTGATATCAATATCAAATGTAGGCAATGTCATATCCAGAAGTAATACATCAAAACTAGAACTCCTTAGTGTTTTTACTCCTTGTTGAAATGATCTTTTGACAGTAAAATCTATATCTGTAAAGTAGCTACTCAAACGCTCAATAATTTGAGTACTTTTATTTTTATCATCTTCAATAATTAATATTTTCACTGCTATCCTTCCATTCTGATAATCACTTCAAATTTATCTTTCGATATACAAAATTCAAAAAAGGGGTCCTTAATAAAATTAATTTTTATTATTTTAAATAATTTATGGTAGCCCGATCCTCCTTCTTTAGTTAACCTTGGAATATTATCACTACTTGCTATTTCATCTAAGCTCTGTTTCAAAGTTTCAATTGACTCTCTAATTAAGTCTTCCTTTTCACTTAAGTAATTATTGCTAAACTTAATAGTAGATCCATCTTCATTTTCAATTATGGAAGCATTAATAATAAGGTCATCACTTTTAACACCACTATGTTTCATAGCATTGTTGAATAAAATCAAGAGTATATCGATATAAAATGGAAGTTCTCTACTAGAAATTTTATAGTCTTTATTTAATTCCAAATTAAATGTTATTTTTTCAAAATCAGAATTTATTTTTGAAATTATATTTTTAGAAACAGAAATTAGATCTTCGCTATGGACTACAGTATCATCTGAAATTTGCGAACGTTCAAACCATCCTGCTATTTCTTCTAATGAATTTTGAATGTCTGTCTTACAACTTGCGATATTATTTCTAATAATAGATAATTCTAACCCACTCCTATCTAAACGATGTTCCAAGTTTGTAAGTTTGTCAATAAAGATTTTTGTTATGTCACTTTTAATCATCTTTTGTAACATCAATACTTTTATATCAATTTTTTTCCAGATATACTCTACAATTTTATCATATATTTGTTTTGGATCATTTAGTACTTTTACTTTATTATATACTTCATCTTCTATATCATAAAAGCTTTCACTCAAATTAAAAATCCCGGAATCTATCCCTCTCTCTCCGTATTTGATTTGTAATATTTCTTGCTTTATACGTGTTATTTCATCATCCACTGATTCTGAGAAATCATTAAGAATACTTGATATTTTATCATAATTTGGTTCAACTATTTTTTTTATATACTCATTTGGAGCGTATATATTGGATGTATCCGATATCTTTTCTGTTATTAAATTATTATTACTAAAAGCACGTCTAATTTGTCCTTGTAAAGTTCCATGTCTTACCCTTGTGCTGAGATATGAATCTAAGCCATCATCATCAAACAAGAATTTTATAACAACTTTAGTAAACAAACGCTCTAAAGCTCCCATTTTGGGATTATATTCTTTCAATCCAATAAAAAGTAATTGTTTATTCTCATTTAATTGATCATTTGTAAAATATCCCAATAATCGCTCTTCTTTTGTATCAATAAAGTCATTAAAGAACTTACCAAGTTCATCCTTATTTTTTTGATATATTTTTTCACTATCAACAGTTAACTTGCTTCGGTTTACCGAACGTACTAATTTTTTTAATAAGACTTCTTGTGATAACTCACTTATCTCTTTCGCATATTTATTATCGAACTCCCCAACATTCGATTCGTTCAATTTACTAAGAATACTTAATCGTTCATTAGTCACTTGCTCTTCAGATTCTAAAATCATAGTTAATTCCGATAATAATTCTCGTGTACAAATAGATTCTAACACAAAGCGCACTTTGTTTTCATTATTTGTTCCCATTTTCATATTTGAAGGATAATCTATCATGTTTTCTTCTAGATAATCTTCGAAAATATATTTTAATTTAGAAGAGTTACATAATTTTGCGACAATTGGAACCTCTATTTTCGATAAATCAAAACATAATGTTTCTTGATCAAGTAACTCTCTCATTTTATCCAAAGGATAAATACAGATAGAATTTTTCCTTCTAAAATAGGCATCCGATAATTCTGCTATCGCATTTTGTAAATCATTACTATCCAAGTAATGATTAAAAATAAAATATTTCACTTCTTCTAAATACCATACCGGTAATTGCAAATCCTCAATTGATTGCGAAAAATTATTTAAACTATTGATATCCAGCTTGATATTTCTTAATAGAGATAACCCTAGCTCAACATCTGCTACAGATTTTATATTGTTAACTTTTAAACTAAAAATATCATCTAAATAAATTTTAAAATCAATATTTTTATTTAAAATTTTTACAGCATCTATGGCATCTATAGTATACTTTAGACAGGATAGTGTAGTGTATTTATCATAAAGTTCAATCCTTCTATCATCTAGCGCCCCTGTAGATAATGCTCTTAGATGTAACCTAAATTGGTTTAATAAATCGAAACTACTATACTTTCTTGTGTAATAGTAAAGCTTACTTATATGGTCACTAGAAAAACTAAAATTCTTAATCTTAACATAACAATTTATTATATCTACAAAATCTGGAATATACTCTATCTTTAAGTCTTTGTAGAGTTCTTCTTCTTCTCTATTTTGTGATGATACATATCTACTCAATAAGTCTACAGTTGAATAACTTAGATAATATTCCTTTATTACCTTACCAATCAAATTACTATTGTTCTTATAATTTTTAACCGATAACTGCTGTTGTGTTTCAATAAAATCAATGTCACTTCTATTTAAATTATCTAATAAATCATACCTTTCTGATAGAAATTTCTTTATTTTATAATCGTCAAATTGGTTTAATATACTTGAAAAATTATCACGTATTTTTTTCTTAATATTCTCAGGAAAATTTAGTAGTAATTTCACTAATATATTAAATCTATCAACTATAGATAACATAGTTGAGTGTGCTAGCAATTTGCTAACTTCCTTTTCATTATATAAAGGATAAGATTCACATAATAGAAAATAAGAAAGAACATGTTTAAAAGGCTCAGGAATCCCTTCAATTTTTTTACTAATAGTTTGGTAATAAAGAAATGAGTCTGATTCATCTGATATTTTATCAACAATTAAAGATAGTAATAAGGCATTGAAACTTGAATAAGGTTTATCGTCTTGATATAAAGAGTTAACTTCTTCTATAAGTTCACTCTTATTATGTTTCTCTTTATTTATTTTTATTAACAGTTCATTTTCAAATTCCCATAGAGAAAAACCAAGATTTTCTTTTATTTCTGCTAAAATATGTTCTCCAAAATCACAATTTCTTCTAAAAAAGGAATCTTCAAACTCTGATTTCAATCCTAAATAGTAATTAATCTCATCTTTAAACGATAATAATTCAAGCAGAAACCATTCTAGCTCTTTCATAAGAGTTAAACTCTCAAGATGAATATTAAATCCTGTAAAATCAGTGTTCTTAATATTTTTTATAATTGCTTTATTAGAATGATAAGAAAAATACTCATTAGCTATTGTAGTTGTTTTAAAAAATTGTCTTTTAATTTCTGAATTATTCGAGCTTTTTATTTTAAATATATCACTGACAGATAACTTTTTTCCTAAGGCAATTTTCTTCTGAAGTTCTACTATATCATAATTGCTGATGACCTGTCTTCTATTTTGAATTTTATTAATTTTTTTATTTTTCTTTGAACCCATCTGTTTCTTCCTAATACATATTTAACTAATTCTTTAAATGTTCATTCCTGATTATTAGCAATTTTTTAGAGAGACACAAACCAAAAAGCAAATCATTCAATATTTAATACATCCCTACTAAATAAGTTACATAATTTACAGCAGAGTATTAATATATTCTTTCTTATACTTTTGTTTTGTCATATTTAATTTTTTTGAGTCAATCTCATGAAAAACTTATTATGTTTTAAATATATATCTCAATTGTAAATGAAAAATTACATCCCACTTTTCTACTTTAGATTAAACCACTATATTAGTTGACTGATTATATCTTACATCATACTTTTTAATCATATCTTCCTTTCAAACTGTCTATTCCAATAGTGTTTTTAGTAAACAATCATCTATATCTAATATATACTCGCTCAAATCTTAACTCTTTTTAAAAACAATGCTTTTCAACATAACATTATGTTAATTTTTGGAAAATCTTTTAAATCTGTAAAATTCAAGTAGCAAAATCGTTTTCTACTCGTATTATATCATATTATAAAAAATAATATGATAGGAACTGCGTGAAAAAATAAAAGTGAATTGATTAAATGATATATAAATTTTGTGATGATTAAAATTGAAAAAAGAAAAAACGCTTAAAGTGTACTGACCCCCAAAAGTTGGACAAATAATTATTGAAAGGATTTAGTTCTGTATTGCACAGGACTGAGTCCTTTTAGTTTGACCTTAATTCGTTTATTGTTGTAGTAATCAATATAGTCTATAATAGCTTGTTCAAGGTCTTCTAAAGATCTAAAGTGCTTCTCATAACCGTAAAACATCTCCGATTTCAAAATACCAAAAAAGGACTCCATCATGCCGTTGTCTGGGCTGTTGCCTTTACGTGACATAGATGGCTGAATTCCCTTACTCTCTAGGAACCGATGATAAGAATCGTGTTGGTATTGCCACCCTTGATCACTATGGAGAATAGTATTTGTGTAATGATCCTCACTGAAGGCCTGGTTTAACATAGCTTTCACTTGTTCTAAGTTGGGCGAAGTTGAAAGATTATAGGCGATAATTTCGCTATTAAATCCATCTAAAACTGGCGATAAGTAAAGCTTTTGAGGACTTGCTGGAATGGCAAACTCTGTCACATCTGTATAGCACTTTTCCATCGGTTTAGAGCCTTCAAATTGACGTTGAATGAGATTCTCTGCCTTCTTGCCAACGTCTCCTTTATGAGAAGAATACTTGCGTTTCTTGCGGATTATAGCTTGTAAATTGAGCACTTTCATCAAGCGTTGAACTCTTTTATGATTGACCACATAAGCACGATTTCTTAATTCTAAATGAATTCGACGATATCCGTAATTTCCCTTGTGTTCAGTAAAAATGGATTGAATTTCAGCTTTAAGTTCTTGATCCTTATCTGGTTTGTCTAGCTGTTTCACGTGATAGTAGTAGGTCGAACGAGCTAAACGTGCTGTTTCAAGAAGTAAATCTAGTCGAAATCTTCCTGAAGCCATTTCTCTAACTGTCTCTGCCTTTCTCGCTCTAAGGCTTCGTCCCTTTCCTCTAACTCTTTTAACTTTTTTAGGTAGGCTACCTCGGTACGTAGACGCTCATTCTCCTCTTGAAGTCGCTCTAGTTCTGTCATTTCTTCCCAAGTTTTCTTCCGTTTACGTCCCATTTTAGGTACTCTCCCTCTTGTTTTCTCAACAATAGTATACCCGTTTTTCTTGTATTGCGCCAGCCAACTTGGAAGCATTCCTTGGTTTGGGAGGGCATAATCAAGACTAACACTTCTTTGTGAACGACCTTCCAGCAGAACTTTCTTAATCATTTCTTGTTTCAATTTAAAGGAATAGTAACGATTCTTCCTCTTTTTAACGATTTCTATTCCGTAACGTTCAATCAATTTAATCATGTATCTAAGATTAGAATTGTTTATCCCAAATTTATTTGAAAGCTCCTCTAAGCTATATCCTTGTTTTCTAAGTTCATAGATCTGAACTTTATCATCATAAGTTAATTTCATAGTAAAACACCCCAAAAGTTAGATTTTTTCTGTCTAACTTTTGGGGTGCAGTTCACAGCTGTTCTTTTTAATTTTCTTTCACAGGGATTTCCTTGATAACACGCGCAGGATTGCCACCTAAAACAACATTGTCTCCGAAGGACTTGGTAATCACAGCCCCTGCTCCCGCCACTACGTTATTTCCCAGTGTCACTCCAGGAAGGACAATGACGCCACCTCCAGCCCAGAAATTGTCACCGATGGTGATGGGCTTGCCGTATTCGACCCCTGAATTACGTTCCTTCGGATCTAGTGGATGGAGTGGGGTTAAAAACTGACAGTTGGGGCCAATCATGGCATTGTTACCGATGCGAATCGGACAAACATCCAGCATGGTCAAGTTCCAATTAGAATAAAAATTTTCCCCTAGATGGATATTAATTCCATAATCAACCACCAGGCGTGGATTGACATAGAGATTTTCTCCAGTTGAACCAAACCAAGTCTTGATAATCTCTGCCCCTTTCAAGGGATCTAACTCCTGGTTGAAGGCAAACTGTTTTTGGCGAGAAGCCTGCGCCAAGGTCCGTAATTCAGGATCCGACGGACGGTAAGGCTCCCCTGCTATCATTTTCTGGTATTCACTGGTCATCTTATCACCTCATACTCACTTTGGACCCATCATATCAAAAAGCCTTTGAAAGGTCAAGAATAGCCTGCTTTCTAGACTCTCGAAACTAATTCCCTCCCAAGTCAAAACAACTTGCTTGACAAAAGCTTGACTTCATGGTTTAATATACCCCATAAGGGTATATTTGGAGGTGCCTATGTTTCACTTATTTACAAAAATTGACAGTATTTCTACCAGCGAGTTAGAAGCCAAACTCAAGGAACCAATTCAGCTACTGGATGTTCGGACGCCGATGGAATTTCGTAGAGGCCATATCAAAAATGCCAAGAATGTCCCTCTATCCGAAATCGGATCTTATACACCAGCGACAAAAGAAACACTTTATGTCATTTGTCATTCTGGTATGCGTAGTAAGATGGCTGCTAAAAAGCTAAAGAAAAAAGGCTATGATGTCATCAATGTCCGAGGCGGTATGAGTGCTTGGACAGGTAAAATCATCTAGATGTATAAAGGAGAAAGTCAATGAAAATTATCATTGTCGGGGGAGTTGCAGGCGGTATGTCAGCAGCAACCCGCCTCAGACGTCTCATGGAAGACGCTGAAATCACTATTTTTGAGAAAGGTCCCTTTGTTTCCTTTGCAAACTGCGGACTTCCTTACTATGTTTCAGGAGAAATTGCAAACCGTGATAGTTTATTGGTCCAAACTCCTGAAAGTCTCAAAGCACGCTTTAATCTGGATGTTCGTCCTTTCCATGAGGTCATCAGTATTTCCCCAGCAGAGCACACTGTGACTGTGCGACACGATGGACAGGAATTCACAGAAAGCTACGACAAGTTGGTCCTCTCCCCAGGAGCTAAACCATTTGTTCCTACCATTGAAGGTTTGGCAGAAGCTAAGAATGCCTACACGCTCCGCAATGTTCCCGATCTTGACGAGATTATGGCTGCCTTGGACAATCATCCAAAAGAAGCTGTCGTTATCGGCGCAGGCTTTATCGGGCTTGAAATGGCTGAAAATCTTGCGAAACGTGGATTGCAAGTTACCATCATTGAGAAAGCACCCCATGTCTTGCCACCATTAGATCAAGAAATGGCAGCCTTTGTCCAGGAAGAATTGGTTAAAAACGGCGTTCGCGTTATCACTTCTCAGTCTGCGACTCGATTTGAAGACCAAGGAAAAGTCATCATTCTCGAAAATGGTCAAAAGATCACTTCTGACCTCACTATCCTTTCTGTCGGTGTTGAACCTGAAAATGGATTAGCAAAAGCTGCGGGGGTTGAACTGGGACTTCGTGGTGGGATCCTGGTCAATGAACATTACGAAACTAGTCAAAAAGATATCTTTGCAGTTGGGGATGCCATCGTCGTCAAGCAAGAGATTACAGGCCAAGATGCTCTCATCTCTCTAGCTTCTCCTGCCAATCGACAAGGACGCCAAGTGGCAGACGTCATCGCAGGACTCGGTCGTACAAATAAGGGCAGTATCGGTACTGCTATCGTTCGTACCTTTGATATGACAGCTGCTTCGACTGGTCTCAGCGAGCATGTACTTAGCATGAATCAACTTCCTTACAAGGCCCTTCATGTCAGCGGGAAAGACCATGCTGGTTATTATCCAGGCGCTACTGATATGACCTTGAAGCTCCTCTTTGACCCAAACACTGGAAAAATCTATGGTGCCCAAGGAGTTGGGAAGAAAGGTGTTGACAAGCGAATCGATATCCTAGCAACTGCTATCAAGGGAAATCTCACCGTCTTTGACTTACCAGAATTGGAGTTTACCTATGCGCCACCATTTGGCTCGGCCAAGGATCCCGTCAATATGCTGGGCTACGCAGCCTTAAACCTTATCGAAGGCCTCAGCAACAATGTTCAATGGTACCAGCTCGAAGACGAACTAGCTAATGGTAAGAAATTCCTAGATGTACGAACAAGTGGCGAATTCCAGAGTGGTCGACTCAAAGTCGATACCATTCATATCCCCCTAAATGAACTACGGGAACACTTGGATGAACTAGACAAGAACCAAGCCTACATCGTTAGCTGCCACAGTGGTTTGCGCAGCTATATCGCAGAGCGTATCCTCAAACAAGCAGGATTTACCGTCCAAAACCTTGACGGCGCTTATTCACTATACAAAATGGCTAACCCAGAAGGAGTAGAATATGGAAACTAATATCAGTATGGCTGACTTTTATGCAAAATATCAAAATAAAAATTTAGAGCTTATCGATGTCCGTGAAGCGCATGAATTCCAAGCAGGACATGCACCAGGTGCAAAAAATCTTCCGTTAAGTACCTTGGAACAAGGCTACAAAGACCTCAAACCTGATCATGAATACCATGTCATCTGTCAAGGAGGAGTGCGTTCTGCCTCTGCCTGTCAATTTCTCAGTTCCCAAGGCCTCACCGTTACCAACGTAGAAGGTGGTATGAATACTTGGCCAGGTCAAGTAGAATAATCAAGAGGAGCTGGACAAAAACTCAATTTCAGGAGAAAGTGAAGTAAATCTCTCCACAATAAAACGCATACTATCAAGGTTTTTCAACACCTGATAGTATGCATTTTTTTAATTTTAAAGACTGTTTCCAGCCTCTCTTGATTCACATTAAACTATTCTACTGATGGCATTTTTGTCTTTATGATAAAGTAAACAATTACTTCACTTCCTTTTAATCAAGTATCGGATAGCCTTTTCTAGGCGTGCCTTTTGAGCTTCAGGATCATCTAGTGGCTGATTGATACATTCAGTAAGGTTTTCGGTAATTATCATCTCAATCACGCGCTCCACACTAGATTTCACGGCTGTCAGTTGCGTCACAATATCAGCACAATCACGATCTTCTTCAATCATCTTTTGAATCCCACGCAACTGGCCCTCTGAACGTTTCAAACGAGTAATATACTTTGAGTTTGTCATTTCTTTTTCCTTGCTCGATTTTTCTTCATTATATCTCTAATCAGCTTCTTTGTCAAAATTCTCGCCCATCCAGCTCACGCAGTTCTGTTATCAAAGACTTTTCAAAAAGTAAACTAGCCATACTGATAATTTACTAGAGTTTTCTAGTTTTACCTTGCTAAACGAATACGAGTCACAATTCCGTCTGGGTCTGTGATTTCCAGCTGGCTAGATGTCAGCCACTTGATTGGTGCATCAACTTCTTGTGCTCGCTGGACAATCGTTAACAGTTCCTCTTTATGTGCGACTTCAATGACATAGAAGGCTAAGCCTGGCAAGCCTTGCTTACGCGGAGCCAGATCTTTTCCTCCCCATTCGTTAACTGCCAAATGATGATGGTAATTCCCAGCTGCAATCCAACTAGCGCTAGGCACACTGAATTTATCCTCTAACCCTAACACTTTTTGATAAAACTGGCTGGACTTTCGACTATCCTTGACGGAAAGATGAATATGCCCCATTCTCATACCTTCTGCCAGGATAAAGGGCTCTACTCTTTCCCCCAGCTCATAAATGTCCTGCGCCGCAAGAGCCTCCGTCACTCCGATAATGCGTCCATCTTCTCGAATATCCCATGTGGAAACCGGCTTATCTCGATAGAGTTCAATGCCATTTCCCTCCAAATCTTCCAAGTAAATAGCTTCACTGTAACCATGATCTGCACCGCCGACGAGAGGAATCTGTAAATCTATCAGGTGTTTCAAGACATCAGCCAAAGCCTTTCGTGTCGGCAAGAGAATAGCCAGATGGTAAAGGCCATAATGTTCCCTTACTTGTCCACTCTCTTGTGCTTGAATCAGGTGTACCAAGGCCTCTCCATCAAGTCCTAGAATCGTCTCGGTCTCAGTCTGAGATAAGATTTCTAAACCAATGATTTGCTGATAAAAGGCTGTTTAACTTGCCAAATCCTTTACATTCAAAACTGCCTCTGCTAAATAAATGTGACTCTTGTATTCATAGATCATAGGATATCTCCTCTGTTGTAATTTTTATTATTACAATTATTGTATAAAATCCATCAAGAAAGTCAAGTCAGACAACTCAAAAATAAGGCCATTTCAGGATAAGATAAAGTGAATCTTTCCATAATAAAACGCATATTATCAAAGTTTTCAGCACCTGATAATATGCATTTTCCTAATTTTAAAGACTTTTTTCCCAGCTTTTTTATTTCACAACAAGCTCATAACGTGTCTTACTTGTAAAGGTTTGACCGGCTTTAAGAATGACTTGGTCTTTGAGGTCGCTGTGAATGGCATCTGGTAAAGCCTGCGCTTCAAGAGCAATCCCATTGTGCTGTACCATTGGTTTGCCAGCCACAAGTACACTCTCATCCACAAAGTTTGCTGTGTAGACTACAAAACAAGGAGCTTCTGTCTTGAAAAGCAGGAAGCGACCTGAATTTTGGTCATAAAGGAAACCAGCATTGTCATGACCTGCAGGAAGAGCAAATGGATGATCTAAGCCAGATACCAACTGGATTTGCTCATCTTCTTCTGCAAAGATATCCTTCAACAAGGCACCATTGTAGATGTGTTTGACCACATCACGATTGGCATCTGGAGTTTTGGCCGGAACACCATCGGGAGCGATTGGGTAAATGCCCTCTGTGTTTAGTTGGAAGACATGACGGTCAATCGTCTTTGTGAAATCACCGGACAAGTTGAAATAGCTGTGGTTGGTTGGATTGACCAGCGTATCTTGATCTGTCGTTACCTTGTAGCTGATTTCATAGGCACCAGTTTCTTCTAAGTGGTAACTGATCCAGATTTTAAGATTGCCAGGAAATCCGCCTGTCCCATCTGTACGCTCTGTGTAGAGGGTCAAGCCATGGTCGCTCACCTCAACTAGTTCAAACAAGCCGGAATCCCAACCTGTTGAGCCACTGTGGTTGCAGTTGCTAGCATTGTTGACTTCAAGGTCATAGGTCTTACCATTGAGCTCAAATGTCGCACCTGCAATACGGCCTGCCACAGGACCTACGCTAGCTCCATGCTTAGGACTATTGCCTACATAGCTATCAAAGTCATCAAAGCCCAAAATAACATTGGCAAAATTTCCATCCTTGTCAGGTGTGACATAGCGCAAGATGGTCGCACCATAAGTCATAACCTCAAGCTGGTAGCCACCGTCCGTCTCAAATCGATAGGCCAAAACATCTTGTCCCTCAACATTTCCAAATACACGCTCTGTGTATGCTTTCATTCTCTTCTCCTTTTACTATTTCTCTCAAGCAAACAAACCATAGAAAGCGAATTGACAATCTATGGTTTACTTGTATGATTTACAAACCCCTTTATCGAGAATCTATAAACGCAGTATTACTTTTGATATTCGTGGATGATAACACCTTGTACCACACGGTTTACTGTACCTGTAGGAGATGGTGTATCTGGTTTATTTTCTACCTTGAGTGAAGTCAAGAGGGCAAAGAGTTGGGCATAAACGATGTAAGGGAAGACACGGTAAATATCATTCAAGACACCGCCACAACCAAGGGCCACTTCTTTGACATTTTCAAGACCAAAGGCTTGATCACTCAAAAGCACAACACGACTAGCAATCTGGTCACCAGCAACTTCTCGAACCAAGTCCAAGTCGTACTTACGAGTGTAGTCTGTCGTTGTACCAAAGACTAAAACAACTGTATCTTCGTTGATAAGAGATTTTGGACCGTGACGGAAGCCGACTGGGCTTTCATACATGGTCGCCACTTGGCCAGCAGTTAGTTCCAAAATCTTGAGCTGAGCTTCATGAGCAAGTCCAAAGAATGGACCAGCGCCTAGGTAGATGACACGGTTAAAGTCGAGGTCAACAAGTTCTTTGACATCTTCTGCATTGTCTAGAATTTTACGGGCAAGACTAGATACAACTTCAAAACGTTCAGCTTTAACAGCAAATTCTGTAGGATCAAAGACCAAGAGAGCTGTCAACATCATAGACGTAAAGCTAGAAGTCATGGCAAATCCAGCATCATTAGAAGCAGCTGGTTGCAAAAGCAAGAGATTGCGGTCATCTCCATGAGCTTGAAGAGCCAACTTACCGTCCGCTGCACAAGTAATCGTCACTTGATAAAGCTCATCCACCAAGGCCTTGGCCAAATCAACAGTTGCCACACTTTCAGGTGAATTTCCACTACGAGCGAAAGATACAAGGACAGTTGCCACATCTTTTTTCAAATAAGTTTCTGGATTGGCAACGATATCTGTTGTCGCAATAGCATTGAAATTCCATTTGCGTTCGTCATAGACTTCCTTAAAGTAAGGTACCAAGGTATCTCCCACATAAGCAGAAGTCCCCGCACCTGTCAAGATAACCTTGATATAGTCATGTTTATCAGCAATCCCTTGTAGGAAGGCTGCAATTTCTTCACGTTTTGCTTGATAAGATTCAAAAGCTTCTTTCCATACATCAGGCTGTTGGTAGATTTCACGTGTAGTGATTTCTGCACCCAATTCGAGCAAGTCTTCTTTTGTATAATGTAACATTGAATTCCTCTTTTTCTATTAAATATGGGAATGGGAGTAAGCCCCATTCCCATGTATATTCTATATAAAATGCTCTAACGATTTTCACGTTGTCACATCGTATACTCAATGAAAATCAAAGAGCAAACTAGGAAACTAGCCGCAGGCTGCTCAAAACACCGTTTTGAGGTTGCAGATAGAACTGACAGAGTCAGTAACATATACCTACGGCAAGGCGACGTTGACGTAGTTTGAATTTGATTTTCGAAGAGTATTATTCATCTTCGTCATCATCGAAGCCAGCTAACAGGTCATTAACTTTCACGATGCTTTCTGCAGCACGGTTCTTATAGTCCGCATCTGCACCTGTAAGGCTCGCATTGATAAATTCAATCACCATTGGAAGATTCATCCCTGCATAAAGGTCAATATCACGACCTTCCATAATCAAACGGCTTACCACGTTACATGGTGTTCCACCGAGAAGATCCGCAAAGACTAGGAAATCATCCAATCCTTCAATAGCAGCTTCAAATTTTGCAGTAAAATCTTCTGGGCCATCTTCTGGAAGAAGAGCTACTGTATAAATATTGTCTTGTGGACCCATGATCATTTCAGTGCTACCTTTAAGTTCTTCACAGAAGCGACCATGACTCACCAAAATTAATGATTTCGTCATAAATTATGCGCCCATTCCAAGCAAGAATTTACCGATGAATGAAAGACCTACTGCAAGAGCAATGATGATACCAATTGCTTTTGTAGAGTTCATACCTTTCTTACCAAGCAACCAGAAGATAAAGGCAGTAAAGATTGCTGGAAGTAAGCGTGGGAAGATTGAGTTCAAGATGTCTTGGAAGTCAATCATTTTTTCACCGATTGGCAATTTATAAGAAACTTCAAAGTTGATCATTGTTGCTACAAGAGCACCCATCATGAAGACACCAAGTACAGATGCAGCGTCAATCAAAGCTGTCAAAGTACTTTGCATGTTGTTGATAAGGTTAACCCCTTCTTTGTAGGCAAATTCTAACTGTTTCCAACGGAAAATGTCATACACTACTGCAACTGCAATCCAGAGGAAGATACCCCATGGTTGGCCAGCGATAGCCATAGTTGCTGCGATAGATCCCATGATAGCAGGTACAAGTGAACCAAAGATAGTATCTCCAAGAGGAGCGAATGGTCCCATCAAACCTGTCTTGATACCGTTAACGGCATCTTTTGAACCTACACCATCTTTTTCTTCCATGGCAAGGTCAAAACCAGCGATGATTGTGTGGAAGAATGGTGAAGTATTGAAGAATTGAGTATGAACTTTCATCATTTCTTTCAACTCAGGAGTTCCATCTCCATACATTTTACGCAATTGTGGCAAGATCATGTATAGGTAACCTGATGCTTGCATACGTTCGTAGTTCCATCCCAATTGGAAAGTGAACAAGCTACGTTTGTTAATTTGATTAAAATCTTCTTTTGTTAATTTGTAATTAGAATTCGTCATCTTCAATTTCCCCACTTTCTGATGGTGTAGAAGGTGCTGCTACAGCAACTTTTTGGCTGTTCTTGAAGTGAACAACTGCAAGGAAGATACCCACGATAGAGATACCGATCATAGACAATCCTTTGAAGTTGTTAACAAAGCCAATTTTTTCAGCAACTTCAGCAGGAAGAGTGCTAATGATACCAGCAACTGCTCCACCAAGACTTTGTACGTTTGAGTAAAGAACAGTCAACATAGCTGTCAAACCAAATCCCATAGCAAGGTAGTGAAGGTTACGTTTAACTGGAAGGTAACGAAGCAAGATAGCGAATCCAAGACCTGGAAGCATACGACCTGCAAGAGTCAAACCGTCTGCAACCCATTGGTATTCTTTAACAAGGTTTACAACACCTTGTACGAATTCTCCACCGAAAGCAAGGGCGAAGAAGACTGGAAGGGCACGAGATAGAGCCCATGGAATCGCACCAAGCAAGTAGTTGCGTTCGATTCCTTTGTAGTCATAGCGTTCGATTGCAGCATCAATACGGTGTGCAAAGAAAGTAGTTGTCATACGTCCAAGAACGTCGAAGTAAGTCAAGAGAGCTGCTACTGGCACAGCGATTGTTGTAATCGCAAGGTCTGTATCAATACCTTGAGAGATTGAGAATGCTGTTGCAAGAACCGCACCAGAAGTTGCGTCAATACGAGAAGCACCACCGAAGGTACCAACCCCAAGAACGAACAACTGCAAGCTACCACCGATAAACAAACCAGTTGTCACATCTCCCATGATTAAACCAGTAATGAAACCAGCAAATACAGGGGAACCTGCAGATGAAACGATCGTCAACTCATCACAGATTTGATAAGCTGAGTACAAAGTGAGAAGTAAAATTTGCCACCATTGTATCATAACAATGACCTCCTAAAAATTTTTTCCTATTTTAATAAGCTCAAAAAGTCTGAAATTGGATCATTTGGAACCATTTGAGCAGTAAGTTTAACACCTTTTTCTGCCAGTTTGTGGAAGTCTTCCACATCCTTGTCCACTACGTTGATAGAACGTGTGATAGCGCGAGTTTCTGGTGTTTGAGACATATTCCCAACATTAAGGGTTTCAAGTGGTACACCTGCTTCTACCAAACCAAGGAAGCGGTCTGGTTTACGAGCCACGATAAAGAGACGTTGGCTATCGTATTTACCAGCAAGAATATTGGCTGCCGCTTTCTCAATTGGCAAAATACTCAATTTCACACCTGGTGGTGTCGCTAGTTTCAAACCACTCTTTTCAACGTCGTTGTTGACAACTTCGTCATCTACAACCATAATACGTGAAACATTTAGTTTTCCAGCCCAAAGATTGGCTACTTGTCCGTGGATCAAACGTCCATCGATACGGCATCCTACAATTGTCATAAGTTTTCCCCCTTTATATGTTTTAGTGTAGGTTTTCGAGTTAAATGACTCTCTTCTTTATATTCACCCTCTGTCTCAAAGATAATAATGCGGTTTGCACCTTCCTTGAGGTAGCTATGAGGGATATAAAGCGAGAGGGTCGGGCCGACGTTCCAAAAACGTCCTAGATTCTGCCCATTGACAAAGGCAACTCCCTTACCAAACTCAGACAAGTCTAAGTAAGTATCTTTTGGCGCTTCGATTGTAAAATCATAAGCATAAAAGGCTGGTTGTCCTTCTGTCCATCCTTTTGAAAAATCAATTTTCTCAGGATTGTCTAGTGGGAGTGGATAGTGTTTCCAATTAAGTAAGAAGTGTAAATCCTTGCAGACACCTGTTCGGATTCCTTTACGTTGTGTATCAGCTAAGAACTTATGTCCATAGTTAACACGGCCCATATTTTCAATCAAGATGTCAAGTTGTGAAGAACCTTTTCGATTACCTTGACAATAGATATCTTCTCCAATCTCCGTCTGATATTGAGTTGCAATTCGTTGACCATCTACAAAGAGTTGAGCACGGTCACGTCCATCGATGATGCGAAGGCGTTCTTCTTCTGCATCCCAACTTGCCTCAGTACGATAGAGAAGATAGCCATAACATTGACCTAATTCCTCCATCGCTTTTGGATAGAGACTTTCTGTTGGACTAGAAAGACTATCTAAGGTTTCAAATAAGGAAACTTTTTCAGCAAGTGGAATAGCGTCCACCTTCATGCTTTCCTTATAGAGTGGTTCCAACTGCGGATACTCTGGGAAATGTGTTGCCATCATCTTCTTGACTGCCAAATATTTGGCAGTTGGATTTCCTTCTTCATCCAGAAGGGCATCGTAATCATAAGATGTAACTTGTGGCAAATCCAGAGTTCCTCGAGCCGAGCAACCATTCATGAAGCCAAAGTTTGTACCACCGTGGAACATGTAAAGGTTGATAGAGCCTTGCTCCAATACCTCTCGAACAGCTTCTGCCAATTCTTTCGGATCCCGTGTGATAATCGGTTCTTTCCAACGATTGAACCAGCCATCCCAGAACTCCATACACATGAGTGGCCATTTCTTACCATGCTCATCAAAGAATTCCTGCATCTGTGAAAAGTTGTAAGGTGCCTTAGAACCAAAGTTGCCTGTTACAAAGAGGTCATCTTCGATTAAGGTTCCAGCTTTCAAAGTAGCTCTCCATGGGCCATCTGAAGTAAAGAGTGGGCAATCAATCCCTCGTTCTTCCATCAATTTTCGAATCGCTCTCAGGTAAGCCTTATCTTCTCCATAAGAACCGTATTCGTTCTCGACTTGCATCATGAGAATATTTCCGCCATTGTCCAACAAACGCGGCACCAGTCTTGGCAATAATTGATCATAGTAGCGACCAACTGCCTCAATATACGCTGGGTCGGATGAGCGAATTCGCATGTTCTTGGTCAAGAGCCAAGCTGGTAAACCACCGAATTCCCATTCTGCACAGATAAAGGGAGACGGACGCACAATTGCGTAGAGACCCAAATCCTGCGCTATTTGGAGAAATTTCTCTAAATCCAGATCACCTTCAAAATTAAACTCCCCTTCAACAGGTTCGTGTAAATTCCATGCAACATAAGTCTCGACTGTATTAAAGCCAAGCGCTTTTAAGTTGTAGAGCGAATGATACCAATCCTCTGCTGGAATTCTAAAATAATGAATGGCACCAGACAAAATCTTGAACGGTTTCCCATCTAAATAGAAATCGTCCTCAATTTTAAACCTTGTCATTTTTTTACCTCTGACTAACTAAGTTTGCGCTTTCATTTGTTATAATATTAAATATAATCAAATCTTTTGCATTTGTCAATAGGTTTTGGAAAATTCTTTAAAATTTTTCCATTTTTTTACTTACCTTTTACCAAAATTATCAAAAATTCGCATGAAAGAGGCTATTTTAAAAGTTCAGATAATTATCCAATTATAAAATGGATTTTTTTACATGTATCATAATATTTTTAGCCTATTATTTTAATTTTTTTGCCTAAATACTACTATTTTCTTTACGTTTATGGTAAAATCAAGGATGGAGAAAGAGAATCGAGGTGAAATTATGGCTATTCCAAAATACCAATATATTAAAGATGAATTAAAAAATAAAATCATCTCTGGTCAATTTGCAAGTGGTGATAAATTTTACACAGAAGCAGAATTGATCGCAATGTACGATGTAAGTTCTATCACAGTTGTTCGTGCTTTAAACGACCTTGCTAAAGATGGTTACATCGTTCGCCAACAAGGAAAGGGTACGTTCGTCTCACGCGCACGTAAACACAAACTCGTAGAATTTTCAGACGTCGAAGTTTTCGAAACAAAAGATGATAAGGTAACCGTCCTTTCTATCGAGCGTGGAAATAAACTTGAGTATTTAGATAAACTTGGACTACGTGGTGATCAGTTCTACTACAAGATTGAGCGTGTACGCGAAACAAATGGCGTTGTGTACATCTATCACACATCTTATGTTCCTGAACAATATATCAATGCCAATTATCCAAATCTTGAATATTATAGCTCTATCTATAACCGTTTCAAATTGGATTACCGTATTCACATGAGTGATGAGCATTTTGAGGAAATCAATGCAATTGCATTCCCAACACCAGAGCATGCTGCTTCTGTACTAGGAATTGATACACAATTCCCAACAGTACTTCAAACAAAAACTACTAAGCTTGAAGCAACTGGACAAGTTCTTGCCTATAGCGAAACGTATAAGCGAGCAGATTACTACAAAATCAAATTCATTTCATGTAACCGTGGTCACTAAGAAAAAGCTTGAGCCTTGCTCAGGCTTTTTCTATATATATTATAGCACGAAAAAGCGACTATGAAAACGCTATTAGATACCTTTATTTAATTTGTAGAACTTTTACTAAAAACAAGTTAAAAATCACTGATTTTTCCTTAATTTTACCTTCTTATATAAGTTGTCATTTCCAAAATCTTATGATTTCCTCCATTTATTATAGTTCTTATATAAACCTGCTTGACTTTTTACTATATAGATAATAAAATTAAGTTGGTTTTATGTAAACGTTATCAAAATAGTTGTATCAAGGAGGTTTTATCATGAAACTAGACAAGAAACAGCGTTTCTCAATCCGCAAGTATGCAGTCGGAGCAGCTTCTGTACTGATAGGATTTACCTTCAGTGCGCAAGTCGTATCTGCAGATGGACTCACACCAGCACCAAAAGCTACTGAAACTTTGCAAGCTGTGCCGGATAGCCCACAAGCATCAGAAGAACCAATTCAAGATAAAGAAGAAAAACTGGTAAAACAAGCTGACAAAACTATAAAAGAGGAAGTTAAAACTGAAAAAGATACTGTTAACACAGTTGTTCCAAAAACAGACAATGTGGTAACACCAGTAGTAACAGAACATGCCAGCCCAGCCCCTACTACAGGGGCAGATAGCGCAACTCAAGTGGAAAAAAGCGGAGAGAGTGCCAATACTGAGAAGAAAAACGAGCCTGCTACTCCTGCTGTACTCGCTCCGACTACTGAACGTGCCACTCAAACTAATGAAAAGCTAGCGAAAAAGAAAATTGTTTCTATTGATGCTGGACGTAAATATTTCTCACCAGAACAACTCAAGGAAATCATTGATAAAGCGAAACATTATGGCTACACTGATTTACACCTATTAGTTGGAAATGATGGACTCCGCTTCATGTTGGACGATATGAGCATCACAGCTAACGGCAAGACCTATGCGAGTGACGATGTCAAACGTGCCATTGAAAAAGGTACGAATGATTATTACAACGATCCAAACGGCAATCACTTAACAGAAAGTCAAATGACAGATCTGATTAACTATGCCAAAGATAAAGGCATCGGTCTCATTCCGACAGTAAATAGTCCTGGTCACATGGATGCGATTCTCAATGCCATGAAAGAATTGGGAATCCAAAACCCTAACTTTAACTATTTTGGGAAGGAATCAGCTCGTACTGTCGATCTTGACAACGAACAAGCAGTCGCTTTTACAAAAGCCCTTATCGATAAGTATGCTGCTTATTTCGCGAAAAAGACTGAAATCTTCAACATCGGACTTGATGAATATGCCAATGATGCAACAAACGCTAAAGGTTGGAGCGTTCTTCAAGCTGATAAATACTATCCAAACGAAGGCTATCCTGTAAAAGGCTATGAAAAATTTATTGCCTACGCCAATGACCTAGCTCGTATTGTAAAATCGCACGGTCTAAAACCAATGGCCTTCAATGATGGTATCTACTACAATAGTGATACTAGCTTCGGAACTTTTGACAAAGATATCATCGTTTCAATGTGGACTGGTGGTTGGGGAGGTTACGACGTCGCTTCTGCTAAACTTCTAGTAGAAAAAGGTCACCAAATCCTAAACACTAACGATGCTTGGTACTATGTTCTTGGGCGAAATGCAGATGGCCAAGGTTGGTACAACCTTGATCAAGGCTTAAACGGTATCAAGAACACTCCAATCACTTCAGTACCAAAATCCGACGGAGCAACTATTCCATTCATCGGTGGTATGGTAGCTGCGTGGGCCGACACTCCATCTGCACGTTATTCACCGTCACGCCTCTTCAAACTCATGCGTCAATTCGCAAATTCTAATGCTGAATACTTCGCAGCTGATTATGAGTCTGCAGAACAAGCACTTAACGAGGTACCAAAAGACCTTAACCGTTATACTGCAGAAAGTGTCGCAGCGGTTAACGAAGCGGCAAAAGCCATCCGATCACTTGATAGCAACCTCAGTCGCGCCCAACAAGACACGATTGACCAAGCAATTGCAAAACTTCAAGAAGCAGTCAGCAATTTGACCTTCACGCCAGAAGCTCAAAAAGAAGAAGATGCTAAACGTGAGGTTGAAAAACTTGCTAAAAACAAGGTGATTTCAATCGATGCTGGACGCAAATACTTTACTCTTGACCAGCTCAAACGCATCGTAGACAAGGCCAGTGAGCTCGGATATTCTGATGTCCATCTCCTTCTAGGAAATGACGGACTTCGCTTCCTACTCGATGATATGACCATTACTGCCAACGGAAAAACCTATGCAAGTGATGATGTCAAAAATGCCATCATCCAAGGAACAAAAGCTTACTACGATGATCCAAACGGGACTGCACTTACACAGGCAGAAGTGACAGAACTAATTGAATACGCTAAATCTAAGGGCATCGGTCTCATCCCAGCTATTAACAGTCCAGGTCACATGGATGCTATGCTGGTTGCCATGGAAAAATTGGGTATTAAAAATCCTCAAGCCCACTTTGACAAAGTCTCCAAAACAACTATGGACTTGAGAAACGAAGAAGCGATGAACTTTGTAAAAGCCCTCATCGGTAAATACATGGACTTCTTTGCAGGAAAAACAAAGATTTTCAACTTTGGTACTGACGAATACGCTAACGATGCGACTAGTGCCCAAGGCTGGTACTACCTCAAATGGTATCAACTCTATGGCAAATTTGCCGAATATGCCAACACCCTCGCTGCCATGGCCAAAGAAAGAGGGCTTCAACCAATGGCCTTCAACGATGGCTTCTACTATGAGGACAAGGACGATGTTCAGTTTGACAAAGATGTCTTGATTTCTTACTGGTCTAAAGGCTGGTGGGGCTACAACCTCGCATCACCTCAATACCTAGCAAGCAAGGGTTATAAGTTCTTGAATACCAACGGTGACTGGTACTACATTCTCGGTCAAAAACCAGAAGATGGTGGTGGTTTCCTCAAAAAAGCTATTGAGAATACTGAAAAAACACCATTCAATCAACTAGCTTCTACCAAATATCCTGAAGTAGACCTTCCAACAGTCGGAAGTATGCTTGCTATCTGGGCAGATAGACCAAGCGCTGAGTACAAGGAGGAAGAAATCTTTGAACTTATGACTGCCTTTGCAGACCACAACAAAGACTACTTCCGTGCTAATTATAATGCTCTCCGCGAAGAAATCGCACAAATTCCTGAAAACTTAGAAGGATACAGCAAGGAAAGCTTGGATGCCCTAAGTGCAGTTAAAACAGCTCTAAATTACAACCTCAATCGTAATAAACAAGCTGAGCTTGACACACTTGTAGCCAACCTAAAAGCCGCTCGCTTAGGT
This sequence comes from Streptococcus mitis, assembly GCF_013305725.1. Taxonomy (NCBI): domain Bacteria; kingdom Bacillati; phylum Bacillota; class Bacilli; order Lactobacillales; family Streptococcaceae; genus Streptococcus; species Streptococcus mitis. The sequence goes on along the minus strand of NZ_CP047883.1, from coordinate 57,364 downwards.
CTCAAACCAGCTGCAACTCACTCAGGAAGCCTGGATGAAAATGAAGTGGCTGCCAATGTTGAAACCAGACCAGAACTCATCACAAGAACTGAAGAAATCCCATTTGAATTTATCAAGAAAGAAAATCCTAACCTCCCAGCTGGTCAGGAAAATATTATCACAGCAGGAGTCAAAGGTGAACGAACTCATTACATCTCTGTCCTTACTGAAAATGGAAAAACAACCGAAACAGTCCTTGATAGCCAAGTAACCAAAGAAGTTGTAAACCAAGTGGTTGAAGTCGGTGCTCCTGTAACTCACAAGGGTGATGAAAGTGGTCTTGCACCAACTACTGAGGTAAAATCTAGACTAGATGTCCAAGAGGAAGAAATTCCATTTACCACAGTGACTCGTGAAAATCCACTCTTACTCAAAGGAAAAACACAAGTCATTACTAAGGGCGTCAATGGACATCGTAGTAACTTCTACTCTGTGAGCACTTCTGCCGATGGTAAGGAAGTGAAAACTCTTGTAAATAGTGTCGTAGCACAGGAAGCCGTTACTCAAATTGTGGAAGTCGGAACTCTAGTAACTCATAAGGGTGATGAAAGTGGTCTTGCACCAACTACTGAGGTAAAATCTAGACTAGATGTCCAAGAGGAAGAAATTCCATTTACCACAGTGACTCGTGAAAATCCACTCTTACTCAAAGGAAAAACACAAGTCATTACTGAAGGTGTCAACGGGCGCCGTAGCAACCTCTACTCTGTGAGCACTTCTGCCGATGGCAAGGAAGTGAAAACTCTTGTAAATAGTGTCGTAGCACAGGAAGCCGTTACTCAAATAGTCGAAGTCGGAACTCTGGTAACACATGTAGGTGATGAAAACGGACAAGCCGCTATTGCTGAAGAAAAACCAAAACTAGAAATCCCAAGCCAACCAACTCCATCAACTGCTCCTGCTGAGGAAAATAAAGCTCTTCCTCAAGGTCCAGCTCCTGTGGCAACAGAGAAAAAACTTCCTGAAACAGGAAGTCACGATTCTGCAGGACTAGTAGTCGCAGGACTCATGGCCACACTAGCAGCCTATGGACTCACTAAAAGAAAAGAAGACTAAGTCTTTTCGATAAATAATAAACAGCGAGATTGAGCCTCGCTGTTTATTTTTTAATTAATCACCCAGTCCTAGACGTTCAAAGATATCATCCACTCGTTTAGTGTAATAAAGAGGGTTGAAAATTTCATCAATCTCCTCTTGTGTGAGACGTGATGTTACTTCTGGATCTGCCTCAAGAAGTGGTTTGAAATCTACTTGGTTGTCCCAAGAGTAGGCTGTTTTTGGTTGTACCAAGTCATAGGCTTGCTCACGGGTCATCCCTTTTTCAATCAAGGTCAACATAGCACGTTGGCTAAAGATAAGACCAAACGTAGAATTCATGTTGCGGATCATATTTTCTGGGAAGACTGTCAAATTCTTGACAATATTGCCAAAGCGGTTAAGCATGTAGTCAATCAAGATGGTCGTATCTGGTGTGATGATGCGCTCAGCTGATGAGTGAGAGATATCACGTTCGTGCCAGAGAGCCACGTTTTCATAGGCTGTAATCATGTGACCACGGATAACACGCGCAAGACCTGTCATGTTCTCAGAACCGATAGGGTTACGTTTGTGAGGCATTGCTGAAGACCCTTTTTGCCCTTTAGCAAAGAATTCTTCTACTTCGCGTTGTTCTGATTTTTGCAAACCACGAATTTCTGTTGCCATACGTTCGATTGAAGTAGCGATGCTAGCAAGAACTGCAAAGTACTCAGCGTGAAGGTCACGAGGAAGCACCTGTGTAGAGATTTCTTGAGCACGGATACCAAGCTTGTCGCAGACGTATTGCTCTACGAATGGTGGGATGTTGGCGAAGTTTCCAACCGCACCAGAGATTTTACCAGCTTCCACACCAGCAGCCGCATGCTCGAAACGCTCGATGTTGCGCTTCATTTCGCTGTACCAAGTCGCAAGCTTGAGACCAAAAGTCGTCGGCTCAGCGTGCACACCGTGGGTACGACCCATCATGATGGTGAACTTGTGCTCCTTAGCCTTTTCAGCGATGATGTTGGTGAAGTTCTCAAGGTCACGACGGATGATGTCGTTGGCCTGCTTGTAGAGATAACCGTAGGCCGTATCCACCACGTCGGTAGAAGTCAACCCATAGTGAACCCACTTGCGCTCCTCACCAAGCGTCTCCGAAACCGCACGCGTGAAAGCCACCACATCATGACGAGTCTCCTGCTCAATCTCCAAAATACGGTCAATGTCAAAGTCCGCCTTTTCGCGAATCAAAGCCACATCTTCCTTAGGGATTTCCCCCAACTCAGCCCATGCCTCGTCAACCAAGATTTCCACCTCAAGCCAAGCACGGTATTTATTTTCTTCACTCCAAATGTTCGCCATCTCAGGGCGAGAGTAACGGTTGATCATCGTTAGTTATCTCCTTTTAAGTAATGATTAGAGGCAGCACCAGCATATAGTATATCACGTATTTCATGCATCAATTTTAATACTAAGTGTTTATATCTATTAAACACTTGTTGCGTAACTTTATCATTTGAGCTAATATCTCCTCCATGTGCCACACCATTTCTATAATCCAAAAATGTGTTCATTTCTTCTTTCAAAGTAGGATTTGGATAATTATAGTCTTCCCCCCATCGTTCTGGGAACTCTGGCAACGAAAATTGTTTCAGGATCTTATTCAACACATCAAAACTAACATTACTTTCTGTATTAATCGATGTATCTAATAAAATTCGATCACTCTGATAGTGACTTTGTAAATCAGATAAAAATTTAATCCTTCTACTCAATTTTTCAGGGTATTCTCTAAACTGTTTAAACTTTGACTCCATTTGAAAAACTACAATACTATTTTGATAGTCTTGAAATGGAATATTTAACTTATTCAAAGTTGATAAATATTCACTAAATGTTTTTTGAATAAATCCTTCCCAAATTGAATAAATCATTGCAATAGTTTGAACAGAAAAAATAGCCAAATGTTCTGTATTCAAGCGATATCTTTTGGTAAATATTACTCTTTCAATTTCATTAAGTGTATGTTCAGATTCTTCTATTCGTAAATCTAATTCATCAAAAAAATTTTGCAATTCAATTTCCATAACTAAAAATCTCTTGAGCTCGTTGTAAACGTTTCTTAATCCTACTCCTACTATTTGATGCTGAACCAGATAGACGTTTGAATTCATCATCTGTTTGTAATTGACGAATTTTTTCTCGCAATTCATCTGTATGCTTTACATAATAATCTAAGTTTTCCGATGTTCCAATCATTACACCTTCAAACATAGCCGGCACAAAAAGATTTCGTTCATTTCTAAAAATATTATTGTCGCCAATCTCTGTTAATAACGCTATCGTTGAATTAAAAATTTCCTTATACTTTTCGCTATCAAGATTACCTGTACTAGCAGTCTCATCCATAAATTTATCCAAAAAACTTTGTGTGCTTAAATTTATATTGTTAACATTTTGATAAAATGCTACAAAACGTAATATAAGTTCTTGATCATATAATTCCCGAATTTTTGTTTCACTTAAGCTAGTCAAATCTTTAAAATCACTATTCTGGCTTAACTCTGTTATTAACTCATTTAAATCTGGATTAATTCCCCTATACACGGCATTTCTAATTTCCTGTGGTGTCAACTTCGTCCCACCTGAATTCAATCTTTTAAACAACTCATACTTTAACGATGTGTTACTCTCCCCTCTTAAGATTTCGACACGACAAACAGCTCGTTTAATATTCAGTTTATATTTTTGAGGTAAAGTTTCGACATTAAATCCTTCTAGATCTTTAATAATATCTCCTGCTTCCAACTCCCAATTGTTTGAATTAGAAACCAAATCTTCTACAACATCTGAAACTTCATAAGTTTGTACTAAATTAGGTTTTAAATTACCAAAAAAACTTATTATTGTTGAAACCCTCTGAAGACCATCTACCAATTCCCATACTCCATTCTCATCTTCAGCGACAAATATCGGAGGAATCGGAATACCCATTAAAATAGATTCTATTAATAAGGTTTTCTGTGTATTAGTCCATCTAAACAACCGTTGATACTCTGGTCTAATAATCAATTCAGATTGTTTATAAAGATTCATAATCTCTCCAAAAGAAATATCCATCCTATCTGCCGAGAGCTTTTGTCTCTCATCTGAAATTTGCTGTTCTAATAATTGAATTTTCTCTTCTAAAGTTGCCATATTATTATACTCCTTTTTAATTTGTCTTTCTACCGTCTATTCAAATTCCTCTTTCCCAATCCATACAGACGGATAGTGATCTAGTGTATTCAAATCTGTATCTAGTGGTAAATCATAAATTGCTAAATAGTTTTCAGGATATTGCGCAACTAACTCTTCATACTTAGTTCTCACTTTTTCATGATCACTACTAGCAAATAAAACTTCAACAACTGCTCCTGTCTTATCCTTTTCAATAAATGCATTGACGATGAGTTGAATCATAAAAACTCCTAAATCGAAATTCCCTTCATATTTGCTTTCAGAATGGGCATCTCAACACCTAACTCCTGACCGGTCTTATAAACACTTTGACAACAGTAGAAGATGTCCTGTTTATCATTGTGTAGGGTCATAATTTTTCGGGTCAGCTCATTTTTCGCAAACATAACTTTCATAGCTTTTCCTGCTATCCAAGTGGGAATTTTGTAAGGCAAGAGTTCTGCATTGTAAAGCTTTAAATTCACGCCACGCGCTTCTACAACTTTCAAAGCTTCTCGAATGGCCTTGATAGCCAATGATAATTCTGAAGAACTATTCATTAAGTTCAAAGCTAGTTCTTCTGGGTTTTCCAGATTTCCTGAACGTGCAGCTGACGAAGTGACACCTGCGTTAATCGCCATATGAATCCAAATCCACTCAACCATATCATGGGGAACTTCCCACTTCAAATCTGCAGAAGCTAGTAAAGCTGCCAGATCAACATAGTTCGAAATCTGTGCTTTTTGCTCACCTTCTAGCATTAAATGGTAAAACAAGACACCATCCAAATGATTATCTTGCATATGACCACCCGCTGTCGGAAAGGCTAGAATATAATCGTAGTCCCCTGCCCACTCTTGGACCTCTTTTCTATCCCAGAAATTACAGAAGAAAGCGAGGGTGCCTTTGACATTATTTTTTCGCAAGGTTTCCACAGCTTCTTTGATAAGCCCATGACGAACACTGAGAAAAATAAAATCATATTCTGAATTAACTTCTGCCACATGAACCTCATAGGTGTCGTGTTTGTTTTCGCCCTTGGAATGATAGCGACCATCGAGCAGATCAACCGCTAACTCCTTCGGAGCAGTGTTTTTCTTACTGTCTCTCAACACATGTTCTACTTGGTGGCCTGCCTGTTGAAAGGCATAGGCATAAGTAGTCCCAATGACACCAAGTCCTAGAATCACTATTTTCACCTAAAAATCTATCCCTTTCCCAAACTCTTCCACACCATCCGGCACATCGCTAAACAAAGTCACATGTCCCATCTTGCGGTTGTGCTTCGCTTCTATTTTACCATACATGTGGAGGTGGGCGCTTGGATTTTCTGTCACATATTTCTCAGCGACCTCGACATGCTGGCCGAGGACATTAAGCATAACAGCTGGGGCATGCAATTTGATAGCTGGCAATGGGGCTCCGAGAACGCCGAGAATATGAGTGTCAAATTGTGAAAAATCACAAGCTTCGATTGAGTAGTGCCCAGAGTTATGTGGACGTGGGGCGATTTCGTTGACAATGATATCATCAGCGGTCGCAAACATTTCCACGCAAAGTGTTCCAGACAAGTTCAGCTGTTCAGCAATTCGTACTGCCATGGCTTTAGCTTTTTCAGCTAAACTTTCTGAAATACGGGCTGGCACAATGGTTTTTGAAAGAATGTTGTTTCGGTGGATATTTTCCTGAACTGGGAAAACCGTCACATCCTTACCATTACCAGACACGATGACAGAAATTTCAAGGTCAAAATTAACAAATTCTTCCAAAACGCAGTTTGCAGAATCAGCCAGTGCATAGGCTTCTTCCAAGTCTGCTTCTGAGCGAATAACCTTTTGTCCATGCCCGTCATAGCCACCAGTAGCAGTCTTGAGGACATAGTTTTTTGACAAGTCAATATTTTCCAAGTCTTGGCTTGAAGTCACAACCTTGTAAGGTGCTACAGTGACTTGAGCCTTGTTTGAGAGGAAGTCCTTTTCAAAAATCCGATTTTGCGAAATGCGGAGGAGGTCTGTCCCTTGTGGAAGTTGCCCATCCTTGACAACCGCATCCAAACCGTCAGCATCGACATTCTCAAACTCATAAGTCAGGACATCGCATCGCTCAGCCAGCTGACGAAGAGCTTCCACATCGTTATAAGAAGCCACGATGATTTCCGCCACGCGAGAGGCTGGGCAATCCGCCGCAGGATCCAGCGCGATAACCTTGTGGCCCATGTAGATAGCAGAAATGGCCATCATCTGACCAAGTTGCCCACCACCGATGATTCCGATTGTTTTAGATGAGCTCATTTGTAGACTCCTCTGCGATTTTTCCTTGCTCCTCTGCGAAATCAGCCAAAGCTGTCGCGATAGCCTGATCCTCTACTGAGAGGAGACGGAGGGCAAAGAGGGCCGCATTTGTAGCACCTGCTTCACCGATAGCCATTGTCGCAACAGGCACACCTCCCGGCATCTGTACGATAGAGTAGAGCGAGTCCACGCCACTAAGCGCACGAGATTTGACGGGCACACCAATGACTGGAAGGGTTGTTTTAGCAGCGACCATACCTGGCAAGTGAGCAGCGCCTCCAGCACCTGCGATGATAACCTTGATACCGTGGCTACGAGCCTCTTCGGCATGTCTGAACATAAGGTCTGGTGTGCGGTGGGCAGAAACAACTTTCTTTTCGTAGGCTACACCGAAGCGGTCTAAGACTTCGGCGGTTTTTTGCATGGTTGCCCAGTCGGATTTTGAGCCCATGATAATGGAAATTACGGGTTTCATTTCTTCTCCTTTTTCCTCTTTTTCAACAATCACCTTAGGTTGTGAGGGACGGCAGCAGCCACCAAAGGGGTCTCATGCCTAAATCGGAAGCCCAAGGTCTTCCAATTTCCCTGAACGATTGGATTATCATCCAATCGTTCTTTGACAACGGCGGTGATTGTTCTATATTAGCTCGCTAACGCTCGCAAACCATACGACCATTATCGTATTTTGTGAATTTTTATTTTTCTTTTTGATAATGGTCTTAGATGGTGGGGACGGAATCAAACCTTCGGTTTCATTCCTAAAATTTGAGCCTAAGTCTCAAATCTCCCCCCGACCAGAACAGTAACAGTTCTGGTCTTTTCACCACAGCGACCATTATCGTATTTGGCGACTTCGTCGCGTGATTTTTATACTTTTATTTTATAGCCTTGCTTCCGATATCTGTTCTGTAGAAGAGGCCTTCTGTGTTTTGTTTGTCGAGTTCTTGGTAGATGGTGTCTTGGGCTTCTTTGACGGTGGCTGCTGTGGTAACCAGCATATAGACACGTCCACCGTTTGATAGCAGCGCTCTGCTATTTTCCGCAAACTTAGCCCCTGCATAGTAGGTGATGATATCGCCTTCTGTCTTGGCTGGCAACTTGACACCTTTTTCATAGTCTAACGGATAACCGTTGGATGCGACAACCACACCCAGAGTCACACCCTTGTCCGTCCACGTGATGTTTGACTCCTTGCCATCGAGGATATCCGTAATATTTTGTGCAAAGCCAGATGTTAAACGAGGCAAGATGATTTGCGTTTCAGGATCTCCAAAACGAGCGTTGAACTCGATAACCTTAGGACCGTCCGCTGTCAAGATAAGCCCCGCATAAAGAACACCCAGATAAGGGCGCCCTTCTTTAATCATCCCTTCTAGGACTGGCTTGACAATTGTATCAACCGCTGTATCAATTACACTCTGTGGCAAGTGTGGAACTGGCGCATAGGCACCCATACCACCCGTGTTAGGCCCTTTGTCGCCATCATAGGCACGTTTGTGGTCCTGAGCTGTTGGCATGATGTAGAACTTATCACCATTGACAAAGGCAAAGAGTGAAAATTCCTCTCCTTCAAGAAATTCCTCAATAACCACACGCGCACCTGAGTTACCAAATTTATTGTCCAATAGCATCTCGTGAGCTGCTTCGACTGCTTGCTCAACCGTCTCCGCAACGACGACACCCTTCCCAAGCGCCAAGCCATCCGCCTTGACTACGATAGGCGCACCCTGCTTTTCGATATAGGCCTTGGCTTCCTCGAAATCTGAGAATGTGCCATAGGCTGCTGTCGGAACGCCGTATTTGACCATGATTTCCTTGGCAAAGTCCTTGGACCACTCCAGCTCAGCTGCCAATCTTGTCGGACCAAAGGCTTTGAGACCAGCTGCATGGAAATCATCCACGATACCAGCTGCAAGGGCGTCATCTGGCCCTATAAAAGTCCAAGCAATATCGTTGGCTTTTGCAAAGTCAATTAACTTAGAATGTTCGGAAATAGAGATATTTACCAATTCCAAACCATCAAGAGTCATCCCATCATTCCCAGGAGCTACAAATACTTTTTCAACGTCTTTTGATTCAAGTAACTTCTTAGCAATCGCATGTTCACGACCACCCGAACCGACAACTAACAGCTTCATCTTACAACCTCTTTTGCGAATTATTTACTAACATTATAACACAAACGTTCGTTTTAATCTTGTTTCACTCCACGTTTTTACGCAAAAAAAGGAAAGAAACTGTTTTCTTCCCTTTACCCTCTTAATGTCTAAAATGTCTCACGCCTGTAAAGACCATGGTCAAGCCATATTTATCCGCCGCTTCGATGGATTCCTGGTCACGGATAGAGCCACCAGGCTGGATGATAGCCTTGATACCTGCTTTAGCAATTTCTTCCACGTTATCCGCAAATGGGAAGAAGGCATCCGAAGCAAGAACAGCGCCGTCAAGGCGGTCTTTAGCTTGGTCAATGGCAATACGAACAGAAGCCACACGGTTGGTTTGACCAGGGCCCACACCAAGTGTCATGTGGTCGTTGGTCACGATGATACCGTTGGATTTGACATACTTGATGGCTTTCCAAGCAAACTCAAGTGCTATCGCTTCTGTCTCTGTTGGTTGGCGTTTGGTCACCACTTGCCAGTCAGCTGAACTTTCTTTCACCACGTCTTGGTTTTGCACCAGAAGTCCACCAACTACACCTGTGTATTCTGCTTCCACTTCACTGGCCTCTTGAGCATCAAATGGCAAGGCAAGGATACGCAAGTTTTTCTTTTTATTGGTCAAAATAGCTAGCGCCTCATCCGTATAGCTTGGTGCGATGATGATTTCAAGGAAGACACCATGCATCTTCTCAGCTGTCGCAGCATCTACCTCACGGTTGAGAACGACGATACCGCCAAAGATAGACACTGGGTCAGACTCATAAGCGTAGTCCCAAGCTGTTTCGATGTCATCAGCTTGACCGATACCGCACGGGTTCATGTGTTTGAGAGCCACAACGGTTGGACGGTCTTTGAAGTCACGGATAATACGAATGGCAGCATCCGCATCACGGATATTGTTGAAGGACAATTCCTTACCGTTAAGCTGTTTCGCTGAAGCAATGGAGTAGTCTGTCGGCAAGGCTTTTTGGTAGAAGTCCGCATCCTGTTGAGGATTTTCTCCGTAACGCATGGCTTGTTTGAGGTCATAAGTCAAAGTGAGTTTTTCAGGTTTGCTTTCGCCGACCTGAGCTGTGAAATACTCTGCAATCAAGGCATCATAAGCCGCTGTGTGACGGAAAACCTTGGCCGCTAAACGTTGGCGAGTTTCATAAGTTGTTTCACCTGTGGCTGCCAATTCGTCAAGAACTACAGCGTAATCCGCTGGGTCTACCACAACTGTTACGCTAGCATGGTTCTTCGCTGCTGAACGAAGCATAGACGGACCACCGATATCGATGTTTTCAACTGCATCAGCGTAAGTCACGTCTGGTTTAAGAATAGTCTCCTTGAATGGGTAAAGATTGACCACAACAAGGTCGATAAGCTCAATCTGATTATCCTTAGCCGCTTCCAAGTGGCTATCCAAGTCGCGACGAGCGAGGAGTCCACCGTGAATATTTGGATGAAGGGTCTTGACACGACCGTCCATCATCTCTGGAAAACCAGTCACATCGTCAATAGCAATCGTGTCCACCCCAGCATTATCAAGGGTAACCTTAGTTCCACCTGTCGAGATAATCTCCCAACCAAGTTTTTTAAGTTCTTGGGCAAATTCAACAATACCCGCTTTATCTGAGACGCTGATTAAGGCTTTTTTCGTCATTCTATTCCTCTTTCTTTAGGTCTAAGCGCATAGCGACTTCGTTATTTTCTTCTATAAATCCTGTTTCCTGAAACCCCAGACTAGTCAGCAGGTGCTTCATTTTTTCATTTCCAACCACATAATCTGCAACAATATGACTGCAAGCTCTATCCATCTGAGCCTCTTTGATTAGAACTCCCAAGGCTTTTCGACCATAACCTCTTCCTTGGTACTGCTGACCAATCATTATCCGCCAGATAAAGTATTCCGCTTCATCCACGTCTATTTCCAGCAGGAGAAAGCCAACCACTTGCTTATCCCAATAGATTGCCCTCGGAAACACATCTTCATTTTCCCGATAGAGCCATGCGTCAGCTAAAGAGCGTACATTTGGAGCTACGAAACGTGCTCGTTCATCAGCTTCAGATATTTTCAAATCCAACACTGCCTGAAAACTGCTCTCATCTACTAATTTCATCTCAATCATTTTTTCTCCTAGCAATATTGCACAATCAAAACTTGATTTACTTCTTACCTTCTCCCTACTCCCAAACTATCCAGCACCTCCGGATACAACTTGTACTCTGCCTCATGAATGCGAGCTTCAAAACTGTCAATCGTATCATCAGCTAACCTTGGCACACGGACTTGTTTGATGATCTTTCCTGTATCCACACCTGAGTCCACCCAGTGAATGGTCACACCACTTTCAGAGACACCAGCATTCCAAGCATCTTCAATCCCATGAGCTCCTGGAAATTCTGGCAAGTAGGCTGGATGAATGTTGATGATTCGGCCTTCATAGGCTGCCAATAAGGTTGGGCCGACGATTTTCATATAACCCGCCAAACAAACCAAGTCAATCTGATGTTCTTCCAAGAGCTCAACAAGGGCTTCTTCGTAGTCTGCCTTGCTCTCAAACTCCTTGAGTTCAAAAGCATAGGACAGAACGCCAAGCTTGTCTGACCGCTCGAGCACATAGGCGTCACGATGGTCTGAAAAGACAAACTCTACTGGAAATTGTTCCGCAATCACCTGAAAATTTGAGCCATTACCAGAGGCAAAAACCGCTATTTTTTTCATTTGATGATGACACTTTCATTTTCTTTCTTGACGATACGACCAATTTCATAGACTGGTTCATCCAACAATTCCTTGACACGACTTACATTTTCAGGGCTAACTGCAAACATAAGTCCCACACCCATATTGAAGATTTCAAACATTTCTTCATGTTTGATCTGACCGTATTTTTCAAGGGCTTTGAAAATTGGAAGCACTGGAACCTTGTCTTCTTCAATCTCAGCGGCCAAGTCAGCTGCAAACATACGAGGGACATTTTCGATAAAGCCACCACCAGTGATGTGGGCAATGCCGTTGACCAACTCTTCCTTGATGAGTGGCAAAACAGCCTTGACATAGATACGAGTTGGCTCTAGCAAAACTTCCTTGAGTTGCTTACCTTCCAATTCTGGCAAGATTTCCTCACCTGTGTAATCCGCAAAGACACGACGGACGAGAGAGTAACCATTGGAATGAATCCCACTTGAAGCAAGCCCAAGAAGAACATCTCCCTCTGCCACTTTTGAACCGTCAATGATTTGACATTTTTCAGCCACACCAACCGCAAAACCAGCCAAGTCATAGTCATCTTCGCCGTACATGCCCGGCATTTCAGCCGTTTCCCCACCGATTAGGGCAGCACCAGCCTGCACACAGCCTTCTGCAACACCAGCGACTACTTGTTCTAGTTTAGCTGGTTCATTCTTCCCTGTCGCCACATAGTCGAGGAAATAGAGGGGCTCCGCACCTGCAGCGATGATATCATTGACACACATGGCCACACAGTCCTGACCGATAGTATCGTGCTTGTCGTACTTGATAGCCAGCATGAGCTTGGTTCCGACACCATCAGTTCCTGAAATCAAGACAGGTTCTTTAACCCCAGTCTTTGAAAGGTCAAACATACCACCAAAGCCACCCAGAGCTCCCATGACACCTGCACGCTCCGTACGAGCCACGTGCTTTTTGATTCGTTCAACAACTTCATAACCCGCTTCAACATCTACACCCGACTGGGCATAAGCATTTTTTGTCATTTATTTATTCCTTTTCTTTGAGAAGATTGCGACGTATTTTTAGATAAAATAATTGTTTATCTAAAAATACTAGTCAGGGCTCTAGCTTTGATCCTATAGGACAAAGCGTCTACTGACAAATGCTTTAGCTTTTAGTCAGTAGTGAGACGTGAAGCATAAGCATTTTTATTTGCCATTTTATTTTTCCTTTTCTTTAATGGAGGATCTATTATCTATTTGTAAAAACTGGTCTTTTCTTCCAAACTTCTACGATAGTCTTCTTCATAGTCGTAGAGAGGCGTTGGGTAATCACCATCAAAATAAGCGACACAGAGACCACCATTTGGTGCATCTGTTTCAATCCCAATCGACTCAATCAAACCATCAATTGAAAGATAGGTCAGACTGTCCGCACCAATGATTTGGCGAGTTTCTTCAACAGTATGATTGGCCGCAATTAGCTCCTGACGGGTCTGGATATCAATTCCATAGAAGCATGGATAAGCTAGCGCTGGACTGCCAATAGCAACGTGAACCTCAGTTGCACCCGCTTCTTTCAAGAGTTGAACGATCCGACGAGAGGTTGTTCCACGTACAATAGAGTCATCAATCATAACCACACGCTTGCCTTTTACAACACCAGAAACAGCAGATAGTTTCATCCGCACCCCTTGCTCCCGCAATTCTTGAGTCGGTTGGATAAAGGTACGTTGGGTGTATTGGTTCTTGATGAGGCCCATTTCATTTGGTAGCCCGGATTCTTCCGCAAATCCCATAGCCGCGCTGAGGGAGGAATTTGGCACACCGACCACAATATCTGCCTCATGCTTGAACTCACGGGCTAGTTGGGCACCCATACGTTTACGTGCTGTATGGACATTGACCCCATGGATGTTAGAGTCAGGGCGGGCAAAATAGATATACTCCATAGAACAAATCGCGAGCTGAGTATCATCTGTATAGCTATCATACTGGATGCCCTTGTCATCAATGATCACAATCTCACCGGGCTTCAAATCACGAATCCATTCAGCACCAATAACCTCAAAAGCACAGGTTTCAGAGGAAACCACCACCGCTCCATTGGTCATTTTCCCGATAGAAAGTGGACGGAAACCATTGGGGTCAAGAGCCGCAATCAACTTGTCCTCAAACAGCAAGATATAGGCAAAACCACCTTTGACAAGGCTGAGCGCTTCCTTGATTTTGCCCATCAGGCTAGGATTATGACTGCGACGAATGAGGTGGGCCAAGATTTCTGAGTCCGAAGTCGCACTGAAAATCGCTCCTCTTTGTTCCAGTTCTTTCTTGAGAGAGGCAGCATTGGTCAGATTCCCATTATGAGCCAAGCCAAACTGCATATCGTGAAAACGGAAGAGGAAAGGCTGGATATTATCTACAGAAGCTTCGCCAGCAGTCGCGTAACGCACATGCCCAATCGCACCAGTTCCCGTCAATTTATCTAAGTTAGCAGGATTTCTGAAGACTTCTGATAGAAGACCCATATCGCGATGCCGCTTTAGTTTCCCTTGGTCATTGGAGAGGATTCCTGCCCCCTCCTGACCACGGTGCTGAAGACTATGGAGACCAAAATAGGTCAATTTAGCAGCATCTGGATGTCCCCAGATACCGAAAACACCACATTCTTCATTAAGAGATTTTACTTCGTATGTCATTTTATATACCTAATTTTTATTTGTGTAGCACCAAGAGCTAAATCTACATGACTTTTACATTACTGATACTATCTATTAGAAAATCTACAAGTCTTATTTTCCAGTAAAGTATTTAACCGCCGACGCGAACAGGTGCTGGTCTTTATTTCCTGGGATGTTTTGGAAAAGATCGTCTTCATAACGTTCTGAGTGTCCCATCTTACCGATGATTTGGCCGTTCTTGCTGGTAATTCCTTCGATGGCATGGATAGAACCATTCGGATTGTACTTAGAATCCATACTTGGTTTTCCATCAAAGTTAACATATTGGCTGAAAATTTGTCCATTATCACGGAGTTCAGCAAATTCCTCAGCCGTCACAACAAATTTCCCTTCACCGTGCGAAACAGGAATGGCGTGGATATCACCCACTTGCACACCAGTCAACCATGGTGAGTTGGTATTGGCAATGCGAGTTTCTACCATCTTGGCCACGTGTTGGTTGGCGTCATTGTAGAAGAGGGTTGGGCTAGTACTAGTGGCATCTTCAAAGTTCCCGTATGGAAGAAGACCTGATTTGACCAAGGCCTGGAATCCATTACAGATACCGATAATCAAACCACCACGAGCGATAAAGCTATCAATAGCCGCACGCACTTTTTCATTGAGCAGGATATTGACAATAAATTTAGCCGATCCATCTGGCTCATCTGCAGCTGAGAATCCACCTGCAAAGAAGAGGATGTTAGACTTGCCGATGTTGTCAACCATGGTTTCAACTGACTTGACAATGGCTTCTTCATTCAAGGTCACAAATGGTACCAAGTTGACCTCTGCACCTTCTTTCTCGAAGGCCTTGGCTGAGTCATATTCCGAGTTGGTTCCTGGGAAGACTGGGATATAAACTACCGGTTTTTCAACCTTTTCTTTGGCTTTAATCACAACATCTGATGCCACAGCTGGTACTTCAGCCAGTTCTTTGGCTTGGGCAAACTCTGTTGGGTAAACTTCTTCCAGTTTTCCTTGGAAGGCACTGTCAAGTTTCTGTCCATCTAGCTTCACACCGTTTACAGTCAGTGTAAAGTCTGCACTTGTTTGACCGATTTTCTCTACTCCAGCAATTTCTTCAGGAGATGTGAAGATAAATCCGCCTAATTGAGCTGTCAAAGCCGTTTCAAGTTCAGGCAAGGTTACTTCTGCACCGATATGATTTCCAAAGGTAGCAAGGGCCAAACTTTCAACAACACCACCATATTTGACAGCTGATGCAGATGTCACTTTGTGAGCCTTTTGAAGGGCTTCAAACTGAGCAAAGTTAGACTTAATCAAGTCAAAATCAATTTCTGCAGAGAGGGCTTGACCTGGGATGTAGTAGATATTTTCACCAGCAACCTTGAACTCAGGAGAAAGCACCTTCCGGCTATCTGCTGTTGTTACCCCAAAGGCGACCAAGGTTGGTGGCACTGTCAATTCTTCAAAAGTACCAGACATAGAGTCCTTACCACCGATAGATGGCAAACCAAGCTGAATTTGTGCCTCGATAGAGCCTAGGAGAGCTGCCACTGGCTGACCAAAACGCTCAGCTTGTTTGTCCATGCGCTCGAAGTACTCTTGATAAGAGAAGCGAGCCTTAGACCAGTTGGCACCCGTAGCAACCAATCGAGCAGTTGCTTCGATCACCGCATAGGCAGCACCGTGGTATGGAGACCATTCAGCTACATATGGGTTGAATCCTTGAGCCATGACTGACGCAGTATGAGTCACACCGTGTTGAACTGGTAATTTCTGCACAGATGCCTCAGTTGGTGTGAGTTGGTAACGACCACCAAGTGGGTGATTAACCGTTGAACGTCCAACAGAGCAGTCAAAGATAGTCTGTAATCCTTTTTGACTCGCATGATTCAAATCAGATAGAACCGCAAGGGTATCAACTTCAAGTGTGTTAGCAGATGTTTGACGTTCTTCTGGAAGATTGACATCCTTGTCCACAACCTTAGCATCGACGACCACACGCACACCATTGGTGTCAAGGAAACGACGTCCCAAGTCGACAATGGTTTCACCATTCCAGTGCATGACTAGATTTGGTTTTTCAGTCACTGTCGCCACCACAACAGCGTCAATATTCTCTTTGTTACATTCTTCAACAAAGGCATCTACATCCTCAGGACGAACCACGACAGCCATCCGTTCTTGTGATTCAGAGATGGCAATTTCGGTACCATTCAAGCCTTGGTATTTAAGAGGAACCTTGTTGAGATCGATTTCAAGACCGTCTGCCAATTCACCAATGGCTACACAGACACCACCAGCACCAAAGTCGTTGGATTTCTTGATGAGACGAGTGACATCACCATTACGGAAGAGGCGCTGAATCTTACGTTCTTCTATGGCATTCCCCTTTTGAACCTCAGCTCCAGCAGTTTCCACAGACTCAACCGTTTGAACCTTAGAAGAGCCCGTCGCACCACCGACACCATCACGGCCAGTTTTACCACCGAGGAGGATAATGACATCTCCCGCTTCCGGTTTTTCACGGACAACATTGCCCTTTGGAGCTGCACCAACAACGGCACCCAACTCCATGCGTTTAGCTACAAAGCCTGGGTGGAAGTACTCACGAACATAGGTCGTCGCAAGCCCAATCTGATTCCCGTATGAAGAATAACCATGAGCTGCTGTTTTAGAAATGACTTGTTGTGGCAATTTCCCAGCGCGAGTTTCCGAAATCGGTGCTGTAATATCTCCAGCACCTGAGATACGCATAGCTTGGTAGACATAAGAACGACCTGACAATGGGTCACGAATAGCCCCACCGATACAAGTAGCCGCGCCACCAAATGGTTCAATTTCCGTTGGGTGGTTGTGGGTTTCGTTTTTGAACATAAGGAGCCATGGTTCCTTGACACCATCAACGTCCACTTCGATTTCAACCGAGCAGGCATTGATTTCGTCTGACACTTCCATGTCGTCCAAACGCCCATTAGCACGCTCATAACGACCGAAAATAGTCGCCATATCCATCAAGGTTTGTGGCTTTTCAGACCGACCTAGTTCCTCACGCATGGCAATATACTTGTCATAAGTCGCTTGCAATTGCTTTTGGAATTTAGAAGCTGAGAAATCAATCTGTTTCAACTCGGTCTCAAAAGTCGTGTGACGGCAGTGGTCAGACCAGTAAGTGTCCAAAACCTTGAGCTCCGTCTCAGTCGGCACGCGCCCGATTGACTTGAAGTAATCTTGGATAAAGAGCAAATCATCCACTTCCATTGCCATCCCTTGCTCGGCCTTGTAGCGGGCAAAGTCTTCTGCCGTATAGTTTTCAAAGAAAGTCAATTTTGGAATAGTCTTGTCTGACTCTGAAAATTCCTGCTTGGCAATCCCTGTCGTGATGTCCTTGAAACGAGAATCAACTGGGTTGAGCAAATAGTTCTTGACTGCTTCCAACTCAGTCGCATCAATATCTTTATTAACCAAGTACAATTGTGCTGTGTTGACCGTCACGTCACTCGAACTTCCCAGCAAAAGCAAGGCTTCCTGTGAAGAAGCTGCACGTTGGTCAAACTGTCCTGGCAAACTTTCAATGGCAAAGAAAGCATAGTTAGCAAGATCAGCCTGCACAGCCGATTCGTCAAATACATGGTCTGTCACCTGCTCAGAGAAGATATGTTTTTCTGCAGGCGCAAACAAGTTCTCTGCCAAATCAAAGACATCATAAACTTGCACGATGCGAATACTTTTCAAAGTTGATAGTCCCAAGTTATGCTGGAGTTCTCTCACCAAACTCTCTGACTTGACCTGAAAATCAGCCTTTTTCTCAACAAAAATACGTTTATCCATCAATTCTTATTCCTTTATTTCAGCTCTTGCAATGTTCCCAACGACCTTGAGAGTCTTGCAAACAGATTATTTCAAACCCTGCAATTTCTCCCAGACAATCTCGTAAACGTCTGTTAATTCTCCGAGACCTCTACGGAAAACATCCTTATCCATGTGGTTACCGTCAGCGTCCCAAAGTCGGCAGTTATCTGGTGAAAATTCGTCTGCCAAGATAATCTTGCCATCCTTGTCAAAACCAAACTCTAACTTAAAGTCAATCAATTTAAGACCAATCTCAGCAAACCAAGCTTTCAAGAGCTCATTGATACGACGCGTTTCTTCCTTCAAGTAAGCAATCTGCTGGTCATCCGCAATTTTAAGGAATTTCACATGCTCGTCATTGATAAAGGGATCATCCAAATCATCATTTTTATAGTAAAATTCTACAATTGGAGTCTCAAATGCGATTCCTTCGTCTACACCAAAACGTTTTGAAAAGGAGCCAGCAGTATAATTGCGAAGCACGACTTCCAAAGGAATGATTTCCACCTTTTTATTGAGTTGTTCCGTATCTGAAAGTTTCTCCACAAAGTGAGTCGCCACACCAGCCGCATTTAATTTCTCAAAAATAAAAGATGAAATCTGATTATTCAATACTCCCTTGCCTGCAATCTGCTCCTTCTTAACACCATTGAAAGCAGTCGCCTGGTCCTTGTAAGTTGAAATAATAAGATTTTCATCCTCAGTTGTATAGATATCTTTAGCTTTTCCCGAATAGATCAATTGTTTTGACATTTTAAAGTTCGCCTTTCGTATTACTTGAGCACATTCTACCATAAAAAACCTAAAATTACAAGAATTTAACCGAATAAATAATTTAGTAACTTCAAAAATCATAAAGAAAAAACTGCAAGAAAAATCTTTCTCACAGTTTTAAAATCATTTAACTCTAAAAATACGAACATTACTCTTTGTTCAAAAATTGATCTAAATAATAACGTAGGTAACTTTTCTTGCCCGTAATCATCTGCAGGCGACCTTCCACCCCGTACCGAAGTTTTTCAGCCTGCTCCGAAGTTAGATTAGTCTCCGCCTCGATTTTAAAGAAATTCCCTTTTTCAGTCTTAGTAGCTGTCGCATCAATACTTGTAATAGTAGAATCTAGGAAAAGTTGATTCTTGGCATCATGAGTCGTAGTATAACGAACAGAATCACCGACCTTGATCCTTGCTACATCCTTTGAACTAAGATAAGCTGTGAGTTTGGCTTTCCCTTCTTTTTCCAAGGACGGATAGAGTTGAGCTAATAAGGCACCTTCTGCTACCATAGTAGAATCACTAGTCTCAGGATTAAGGTGAAGCACCCCATCCTCACTCGCCGTAATTTTCCCCTTTTCTAAAAGATTTCCCTGAACCTTCTTACCCGATTCTGCCTCCAAAATTTTCTGGTCTAGAAGGGTCAATTCCTGACCAACCTTAGCCAAGTGTTGTGATTTAAGAGATTCCAATTGACTGCTTAAACCTGACGCATAGGCTTGCTGGGTACCTGAACCTGCATACTGGACACGGTAAGTAGCAAGACTAGATTCTAACTGAGAAAGCTGTGCTTCAACCTGCGCAACTGCTTGTGCCTTAGATTGCGGATTTTCCTCGCCCTGAGACTTGTAGGACTGGTAGAGAGAGTAGGCTAGATTCTCACTGGCCAAGGAAGCACCTGTTTCAATAGCTGACTTAGCTGTCTGGTAATCGCGAATTTTAGCCTCTGTTTGACTGATGAGGGTGCCGATTTCGGTTTGGGTTTGACTAGCTGCTGCATTCTGGGACGCGATGGTCTCATTTTGTTGCGATGTACTAGCCCTAAGACTACCTGCTTGGCTGATGTAGTCACGAAAGGTGGCTTGGTAGCCAAACTTATCCTCCTCTGGAAAGTGGTTCTCCCCTTCTTGTAGGCTCTTCTGCAAATACTCCAATTGCTTTTTTTGATCCTTGAGCATGTCCAACTGACTAGCATAGGCCTCCGCTTGGACACCCTCTGCCCCTTCTTGATATTGAACCAACAGTTCTCCCTTTTTAACCAGCTTATTTTCTTCCAAATGATTAACAAGAATGCGATTGTTGCTAGTTGACTGGATATTTGCCAGGATACGACTAGGCTCAACAGTCGCTCTGGTGGACAAACTCATCTCCTTCTCTGCAACAGTTGCAAAGCCAAGCAAAAACACGAGCAGAAGGGACATGGGTACAACCACCCGACTGGAAAAATTATGGTAACGTCGATTATAAAACTCCGCACTTTCTAAAAATTCTGGTTTCATCCTCTCCTCTTTCTAACTATTGACCAAATGGGCGTAAAAGCCACCCTGTGCAAGCAAATCAGCATGCTTTCCTTCTTCAACAATCTTGCCCTGATCCAAGACAACAACCTTCTCTGTCCGCTCAGCAATAGTCAAACGGTGGGCGATGAAAATCAAGGTCTTGTCTAAAGCCATGAGATTATCGACAATTCGCTTCTCTGTCAAAATATCCAAACTGCTGGTCGCCTCATCCAAAATCAAGACCGGTGCATCTGTCAAGAGAGCACGTGCCAAAGCAATTCGCTGCCGTTGCCCACCTGAAATTCCTGCTCCATCCGAAGTCAATTCTGTCTGGTAATTCAGTGGCATGCGCTCGATATCCTCCCGAATCTCTGCCAATTCGACTGCCCGTAAAATATCCTCCTGAGTCGTCCCCTCCTTGGCTCCCAAAAGTAGATTCTCCAAAATCGTTCCGTTAAAGACATAGGGCTGTTGAGGCAGATAGTTGATATACTGGCGCAGGGCTTTTTTATCAATCTGATTGAGATTGACACCACCCAGACTAATCTCTCCCTGACTTGGATCGTAAAAATTAACCATCATCTTGGCCAATGTCGTCTTACCTGACCCCGAAATCCCCACAAAAGCCACCTTAGAACCCTGCGGAATAGTCAAATTGATGTCCGACAAGACGTCTCGACCATAGCCATACTTGTAGGAAACCTGCTTAAAGTCCATATCTCCCTTCATCAAACTCAAATCCTCAACCGTTTTCTTCTCCTCAAACTCCGAAGCTACTAGATACACTTCATTTAAACGGTTATTGGCAACCTGCGCTGTCTGAAGCTTGGTTTGCAGATTGATGATATTTTCCAAAGGATTGGTAAAGTAAACAAGCAAGGTATTATAGGTAATCAACTGCCCCAAACTCATCTTGCCATCCATGACCAGAACAGCCCCCATCCAGAGAATGCCGACATTGAGCAAGAGATGGGCCACTTTTTTCAGAGCCTTTTGCTGACTCTCTGCCCGACTATAGGTAAAGGATTTCTTCAGATAATCCACAAATTCCTTGTCAATCTTTTGGTAACGCTGACTTTCACTGGTCAAAGACTTGATAGTCTCAATACCGTTGATGTCCTCAATGATAGAAGAAGACAGCACCGCATTGGCTTCCATGGTGTCCCGATTCATCTTTTCAAACGGCTTCATAAAAGCAAAGATAATCACTGTGTAGATAGGAAGTGCCAATAAGGTCATGAAAAAGAGATTGGTATTTTGTGAAAATAAAACAAGAGAAATAATGACAACCGTTGACACATCTAGGAAAATCGAAAGGATGGTCGAAGCTAGCGCATCGATGATACTATTAGCATCCGTGAAACCATCTGCCACGACAACATCCGCAACGCCATTCATCAAATCAATCGACAAGCGTTGCCCCAAAACAAGCAAGAGATACTCCTGAGCGTAAGACAAGATCTGCTGGAGGATATAGACGATGACCAGCCCAATAGAAATAATCCCCAGCGTCGAACGCATCTGATCTGGCACATAGGTATCAATGATAGACTGCAGATAATAAGAACCCACAATGTTAATCAAGGTTACCAAGAGTGTTGCCAAAACGATATTAGCAATCAAGCCACGCTGCTTCACTAATATAGGGATAAAAGAGAGAAGGCCATTTTTTTGATCCTTATGAGGCTTATAGTTTGGACTAGGTGCCATAAAAAGAGTCACTCCTGTCCATTCTTCCTCAAAACGCTCACGTGACAGTTTAGTCAACTTCACCCCGGGATCTGGATCGGCAATATGAATGCTATCCTTATCCTGCCCAGTCACCACATAGTAGTGGAGCAGTTTCCCTTCCTTAAGCACATGGGCAACAAAAGGAAAAGTCAAATCTGGCAAGTCAAAGAGCGTCATATCCGCCTTAATTGCTCGCGTCTCAAAACCAATTTCCTCTGCCACCTTGACCAAGCCCAAAGCCGTTGTCCCATCCATGGTTGTCTTGGCCAATTCTCGCAAGTGAGCCAAAGAATAATAGCTACCATAGTAGCCAAAAACCATGGCTAATGAAGCTACACCGCAGTCCATCTGATCCACCTGCGGACGATAGTGACGTTTCCCAAATTTCATATTCATCTCCTTTTCCTAATACTCAATGAAAATCAAAGAGCAAACTAGGAAACTAGCCACAGGCTGCTCAAAACACTGTTTTGAGGTTGTATATAAGACTGACGAAGTCAGTCACATATATACGGCAAGGCGACGTTGACGTGGTTTGAATTTGATTTTCGAAGAGTATAAACTCATCTGATAACAACTATCTTACCCCAATCACCAAACAAAAACTGGACTTCCTCCCCAAATGCGCCTATCTCCCTCCCAACTGCACTTTTGAGATAAAAAAATAGGCAGAACAAACGTCATGCCTAAAATATATATTTATTTCTTTTTCTTCCTAATTCTTTTGTCAATCATATATAAAACGATAAGCGAAAACAGCGGTGGTACAATATAACTCTTTTCACTCATTATCAACTGAAATCCCAGAGTTGCAAGTATCTTAAAGATGAAAATATTCATCAAAAATAGAAAAACAAATACTAAAAAATATTTTAAAACCGTCTTCATTTCTTTTCTTCAACTTTCCTAATTTCTATACCTATTTTATCAAAAATATATGTAAAACTCCAAATAAACACCTCAACTGCACTTTCTTGGCAAAAAAATAGGCAGAACAAGCGCCCTACCTACTAAAAATATGATATGAAAGGAAATTGATTTTTTACTGACACCCTAGGCAAGCTTGGAACAAATAAATCATTGATAGTAACATTTGTGACATCCTATTCATTACTTCAATTTCTAATGTCCCTGCTATTTCTGAGCCACCTCTGGTATGATCTGTTCATAGTCAGAATAGATAACACCGTTCTAAATTACGATTCATAGTTACTCATTTTAAACTCCACTGTGATGCATTCTTAGATTCTACCCTAACCATTTTCAGCGCAGACTAACAAGTCATTCTTAGCTGCTCACTCTACTTGCTTTTTATTGACCTTATATCCTAGATAAAAGAGCCCAAATAAAACAGGGTAAATTTCTGGATAAAATAGGGTATTAATCGGATTTTTCAAAATCAAATACGTTGCGATGTAGATTATGAGCGATACGATAAAATAACCCTCAGCAAAACCTAATAAAAACGTTTTCATGGCAGACTCCTATTTACTAAAAAACAATCTACCTTCTTTTTATCCACCTCGTGCTGCCGACTGATAACCATTATACGCACCCCAAGCTAACAGTCCGACAGCCAAAATACCACCACCAACCACAAGTAGTACTCCTCCACCATCAACTTCTTGCAATTCAATATCACTTAACGTAGTATAATTTTGTTCAATAGTTTGTAAATTTGACATATATATCCTCCATTTTAATTATAAAAATTAGTTTTCTTTTAATATACCGATAATAATCATCAATACACTCATAACAAATGCAGACAACAGGCCTTTAGTAGTACTGTTGAAAAAAGGTCTATCAAAAACGTAATAATTATATGCAGACAATCCTAAACCAATGCCAGTCACTACAATTGTAATAACGAGTAGTATAATCCAAAATGTTTTCTTGCTCATATTTATCAAAAACTATGGATGAGTAATATAGTAGAATGTTTTACCAGCAGCTTCACCAACTTGGTAAATTCCCCAGCCAATCGCAATACCCACGGAGACTACCTCCCAAGCAATTCCCCCATCTACATTCATCAACTCTTCTTCTGTAAGAGCTACAAAGTTCTGTTCCATTTTGTCAAAATTTGTCATCTTTTTTCTCCTTTATTTCTATTTTTTAGTTTACGATTTCTGGCTCTTAAACCATTTTAAAAACCAGAATAGATAAATTACTGAATTCCTTTTCCTTCCTTTTCGTCTCACTTATCTATTTGAGAAGTGATTTAAAATGAACAGGTAAATTTCATTTATTTTAAATACCATTTGATAAACCATGGCAATAAGATTGGTAAATACATCGCGTAATCTCCTTCCTTTTCTTCTCACTTATTTATTCGAAAAATAATTCGAAAATGTACAATTAATTAAATTTTATTTGAAAAATAGTTTAATGAACCACGGATAAAAACCAGTCACATACATAAACACTCCTCCTTTTTCTTCCTTATCTATCTATTCGTAATTCCCACTAAAAGTTCTAATTTTTTTATCTTTCCTGACAATAAAAAAGCAACACGACTTGCATGTTGCTTCTTACTATTCTTTACTTTTGACGACTTCTACCACATCTCCTACACTTTGCAGTTGGTCAATTTCCTCATCGCTGATTTCGATATTAAATTCATCTTCCAGTGTCAAGATAAACTCCATCAAGTCAACAGAGTCAGCATCCAAATCATCTTTCAGACTCAAGGATTCTGTCACGACAAAGTCCTCTCCCTGTCGCTCTTGGATAATGGTCACAATACGGTCAAAAATTTCTTTTTCTGTCATCTATTTTATTCTCCTGAAAATTCACGTGCAGTTTGGGCAACGACGTCTGTTTCTAGCATGGTACGAATCTGACGAATCGTACTATAAACAGCCTTGGCATCGCTTGAGCCATGAGTCTTGACAACCGGTGCCTTGACACCAAACAAGACTGCTCCACCAACATCTGAGTAGTTGAGCTGTTTTTTCAAACCTCTGAGGCTGTCCTTGAGAAGGAGGGCGCCTAGTTTCGCTCGAAGACCACCACCTGTAATAGTGGTCTTGAGCAAGCCCATGATTCCCATAGCTGTCCCTTCAATAGATTTGAGCACAGCGTTTCCCGTGAAACCATCTGCCACGACAACATCCGCAACGCCATTCATCAAATCACGCGCTTCCACATTTCCGATAAAGTTCAAACTTTCATCAGCCACTAATAATTCATAAGTTTCCTTACGAAGCGGGTCCCCCTTACTACTCTCTGTTCCGTTGTTGAGCAAACCAACACGTGGTTGCGCAATGCCACGAACATTCTTGGCATAGAAGGAACCTAGAACAGCATATTGATGGAGGTGCTGGGCTGTATTTTCTGCATTTGCACCGAGGTCTAGCATGTCAAAACCTTTTCCATCTACAGTTGGCAAGGTCGACATGAGCCCTGGTCGATCGATATTCTTGATACGACCCACGATGAAGAATCCAGCTGCTAACAAAGCACCTGTATTCCCAGCGGAGAGCACAGCGTCTGCTTCGCCTTCTTTGACAGCCTTG
The DNA here is from genome assembly GCF_013305725.1 of Streptococcus mitis. Classification (NCBI taxonomy): domain Bacteria; kingdom Bacillati; phylum Bacillota; class Bacilli; order Lactobacillales; family Streptococcaceae; genus Streptococcus; species Streptococcus mitis. Next base: position 31,891 of record NZ_CP047883.1, on the reverse strand, counting down.
GCCGCCAATACCATACTGGCATTTTTCTTCTTCCGAATAGCTCTCGTAGGTTCATCGTCTGAATCAATCTTCTCATCTGTATGGATAATGTTGACGCGCTCTGTTGCTGTTAAATATTTCTTGATTTTATCTTCATCTCCGTAGAGTTGAACCTCGATATCTGAAAAGTCAGCTAGGGCTTGATTGACACCCTCAACGATGGCTTGAGGTGCGTAATCGCCCCCCATGGCATCTACTGCGATTTTTTTCATTTCTTTTCCTCTTTTAGTAATTGTCCCCAGTCTGCTAGGGAATCAATAAATTTCTTTGATTTTAGGTGAATCCCAACGTACTCTTCGTAGAGTTGATCCATAAATTGGCGTAACTCTTGCTTGATTTCAGGCTTGAGCGAAATGGTCTCCAAGGTCTCAAAATCAATAGCTTGAAATTGATTGAGCAGATAGGGGATATTGGGATTGAGATGGCAACGTCTCTCATCCTCATGATAATGATCTGGACAGAGGCAGGCTCCATATTTGAAAGAAAAGTCAAAAGCCTGACCAATCCGATGGCAAAAGACACACTCATTAAAATTGAGACTAATACCAAATCGGGTCAAGATTTGAATTTCAAAAATATTGGTCAAAACTTGATAATCTAAACCCTCTTCCATCAACTCTAGAGTCTTTCTCAAGAAGGCAAATAAGGGAGCATCCTGCTGATTATCCTGCAAACTAGCATCGGCCAGAGCCGCAACATAAGTCGCATAGGCCATGACAAAGAGATCACTATTAATCTTGGGAAAGGTCATCACCTCATGGTAGTCCTCGATGTAGCTAAGGCCGTCATCATTGATTCGTAAGAGAAACCGTGCCAACACCAAGGGCTGAATAACCGGAGCTAGTTTGGACTGGCCAGCGTGTTTGACGAAAAACATGCGCTTGCCCGCCTGCTCGGTAAAAATTTTGACCAGCTTGTCATCCTCACGAAAGTTACGATTGTAGAGCACCAAGCCTTGACTCGTGATAGACTGAATCATGCTTCTCTTATGTACTCCTCAAGTCGTTTCATGGCTTCTTTGATAGTCTCCATGCTAGCCGCATAAGACAGACGCACATAGCCTTCCCCGTAACGCCCAAAGGCAGCACCAGGGATAAAGGCAACAGCCTTCTTCTGAGCAAAATCCTTCAAAAAAGCAAAGGAGTCTTGATTGTAGCCCGCTGGAATCTTAGCAAAGATATAGAAGGCACCGTCTGGTTTGATAATCTCAAAACCAAGAGCTGTCATTTTCTCGATAATATAATCTCGACGCTGGATGTATTCCTTCTTCATAGGTTCCGCATCATTTTTACCAGCCGTCAAGGCTTCTACCGCAGCATGTTGAGCCATAGTATTTGCGGCAGTAACCAAGTACTGGTGACTCTTAATCAACTGAGCTGTAAAGGCTGCAGGAGCGAAAATCAGACCCAAACGCCAACCTGTCATGGCATGTGATTTAGATAGACCATTGATAATAATAGCCTGATCTCTCAACATAGTTCCCAGAGACACATGGGCTTCCCCTGTGTAGGTCAATTCTGAGTAAACCTCATCACAGACAACGAAAATTTCGTACTTGCGTAAAACAGCTGCCAAGGCTTCCAACTGCTCCCGACTATAGGTAATTCCTGACGGATTAGCTGGATAGTTGAGAATAACCGCCTTGAGATTATCACCTTGCTCCAAAATGGCCTTCTCCAACATCTCAGGAGTCAAGACAAAACCATTTTCAGTTGTGTCAATCTCGACAATCTCTGCCCCAACTAGATTGACAATCGGTTCATAACCCGGATAAGCAGGAGCTGGCAAGAGTACCTTGTCTCCCTCTTCCAAAATAGCTGTCAAAGTAGCAGATAAAGCCTCTGTCGCCCCAATTGTAACCAAGATTTCATTTTCAGGAGCATAGTCCAGTTGATACTTTTCCTTAACAAAGTCACTGGCTGCCTGACGTAGAGTCAGCAGACCACTCATCCCTGTATAGTAGGATTGGTTCTGATCAATCGCTCGCTTAGCCGCCTCCTTGACATGATCTGGCGTTGTAAAATCAGGTTCCCCCAAGGTCAATCGCAAGATCCCAGGAATCTCCGAAATAGCCTGGTCAAACTGACGAATCAACGAAACTTGAATCTTATCTAACTGTTTATTAAAGCGCTTAGTTAAGTCCATAGATACCTCCTACTTTCAAAACGTATCTCTATTATACTACAAAAGCCCCACGACCGCAAAAATACATGATAGAATAGCTTTCCACTTTCTATTTTACTTTTCCTGTTTACAGGTCTATAATGGTAAGAGATTTTATTTGGAGGTTTTTATGTCATTTCTATCAAAAAATGGAGCAGGTATCTTGGCCTGCCTTCTGATTTCAATCGTATCTTGGCATCTGGGCGGATTCTTCCCTGTGATTGGCGCGCCCGTTTTTGCGATTTTTATGGGCATGCTTCTCCATCCCTTTCTATCGTCATATAAACAACTGGATGCGGGATTGACCTTTAGTTCCAAGAAATTGCTCCAGTATGCCGTTATCTTGCTTGGTTTTGGTCTCAATATCTCGCAAGTCTTCGCAGTCGGACAATCTTCACTCCCTGTCATCCTGTCCACCATTTCAATAGCCTTGATTGTTGCCTACCTCTTCCAGCGCTTCTTTGCACTGGATACAAAACTGGCTACCTTGATTGGAGTAGGTTCTTCTATCTGTGGTGGTTCTGCTATTGCGGCGACAGCACCTGTTATTCACGCCAAGGAAAAGGATGTAGCCCAAGCCATCTCCGTTATCTTTTTCTTCAATGTCTTGGCTGCGCTCATCTTTCCAACGCTAGGTACCTGGCTTCATCTATCCAATGAAGGCTTCGCCCTCTTTTCAGGAACTGCAGTCAATGATACTTCCTCTGTAACCGCCACAGCTAGCGCTTGGGACAGTCTCTACCAGACCAATACCCTCGAATCCGCAACCATTGTCAAACTCACACGTACTCTGGCTATCATCCCCATCACCCTCTTTCTCTCCTACTGGCAAAGTCGCGAGCAAAAAAATAAGCAAGGCCTGCAACTGAAAAAAGTCTTCCCACTTTTTATCCTTTACTTTATCCTTGCGTCTCTCCTAACTACCCTCATGACCTCTCTTGGTGTGTCCAGTAGTTTCTTTGCCCCACTCAAACAACTCTCCAAATTCCTCATTATCATGGCCATGAGTGCTATCGGTCTCAAAACCAATCTGCTAGCTATGGTCAAATCCAGCGGAAAATCTATTATCCTCGGAGCCATCTGCTGGATTGCCATCATCCTCACTAGTCTTGGTATGCAGATCCTTATCGGCATTTTCTAACACAAAAGGTAGCCCTCCAGCTACCTTTTTCTTATGCTTCCTCAATCAAGCGTGTATGTTCTCTCTTGATGCAACGATTCATCACGATATCATCACATCCACCAGCACGCAAGATTTCTTCCGCTTCTAGACTTTCAAGTCCTAGCTGTGCCCAAAAAATCTTGGCATCAGCCTTTAGAAAATCACGCGCCACATCTGGCAGAAATTCACTGCGACGGTAAACATTGACAATATCTACAGGAAAAGGAATCTCAGCTAGGCTAGCATAAGCCTTTTCACCCAAGATTTCACCACCTGCCGCCTTGGGATTGACTGGGATAATTTTATAACCCCGATCCTGCATTTCCTTTGTCACTCGATTGCTAGTTGTTTCCTCACGGTCTGACAAGCCCACCACAGCAAGGGTTTTACTCGTTGCGAGATACTGACGAATCACGCCATCACTTGGATTGATAAATTCTTGACTCATAGAAATCCTCCTTTTTCATCAGTATAGCACAATTTGAAAAGGCTTGCAGATTTTGGCTACAAAAAAGCTCCTAGCAGTTCACTTCTGCTAGGAGTATGTTTTATTCTAAGCGAAAACTTAAATCTTTTTCTCAATACTGAAAAGTGGAGAAAGTGGGCGTTTTTCATGGATACGCACGATAGCATCCCCTAAGAGATGAGCGATTGAAATCTGCTCAATCTTATCAATTAAACGCTCTTCTGGCAGATAGATAGTATCCAAAACAACCAATTTCTTAATAGCTGAATTTTGGATATTGTCCATAGCAGGACCAGAAAGAACTGGGTGCGTACAGCTCGCATAGACTTCAACAGCACCAGCTTCTGCAAGGGCATCTGCCGCATGACAAATCGTACCAGCGGTATCAATCATATCATCAATCAAGATACAAGTCTTGCCTTCAACCTTACCGATAATGTTCATGACTTCACTAGTATTCATCTTATCAACGCTACGACGTTTATCAATAATAGCGATAGATGTCTTCAAAAATTCTGCCAACTTACGGGCACGAGTCACCCCTCCATGGTCTGGGCTGACAACCACATAGTCAGAACCAACCATGCCACGACGCTCAAAATAATCCGCAATCAGAGGAGCCCCCATCAAATGATCCACAGGAATATCAAAGAATCCTTGAATCTGCGCAGCATGCAAGTCGATGGTCAATAAACGATCCACTCCAGCTACTTCAAGCATATTTGCGACAAGTTTTGAAGTGATTGGCTCACGCGCTCTCGCCTTTCTATCCTGACGTGCATACCCATAGTAAGGCATGACAACATTGACAGATTCTGCACTCGCACGCTTCAAAGCATCTACCATAATCAAAATTTCAAGCAGATTGTCATTTACAGGCGAACTAGTTGATTGTAGGATAAAGACGTGTTTCCCACGGATTGATTCTTCAATGTTGACCTGAATCTCTCCATCTGAAAATTGGCGGACACTTGATTTCCCCAACTCTATCCCAATCTCCTGCGCCACACGTTTTGCCAATTCTTGATTAGAAGAAAGGGCAAACAGCTTTAAATCAGAAAAAGACATGATTTCCTCCGGTATATATGTATCGCTTGTGCTTTTCACAAGATTTTCCATTTACCATTGTAGCGCTTTTTGCACTATTTTTCAATCAAAAATAAAAGAAGGGCAGCATATTTGTGCCCCTGCATCATTCTTTTAAAAAATATTCTAGTTCACCAACTCATTGTGTTTCTCAACAAAACAATAAGCCTGATAAAAACCATAGAGAGTAATAGTCGTAACCACTGGAATCGCTAAAGGCAACTCTGTCTCTAATTCTACAAAAGGAGAGTTAAACAAGAAGTGAGTTCCTAAAGCTAAACCTAGGAAAATAAGCCCCTGTTTCTTGCCAACCTTTTGTCCTTTATAGGCTCTGTAAAGCAAGTAAACCCCTACTACAGCCAAACCTGAAAAAGTCCAGTGAGAAGCAATTCCTGAGATGATACGCTCTAAAATTCTCGAAATAGTAAAGTCAAATCCCTCTGGCAAATCCGTACGAATGTAGCCAATATCCTCAATCATTTGAAATCCCAAACCAGAAGCAATCCCTAGTAAAAACAAAGATTTTAACTTTCGCACAGGAATCAAAGCTAAAACAAAAACAAGTGGCAACAATTTCAGCGGTTCTTCTACCAAAGGAGCCACAATAGCACTTTCAAAGGCATTTAAAAATGCACTATCTGGGAAAAGAGCACCCAGCAAATCATGGATATAGGTATTAGAAAAACTAGACAGCCAGCCTGAAAGGAACATCCCACCCAATAAAGACAAAATCAAGGCATTCTTTGGTAATTCCCATTTTTTCCCAATACGGAAAAGGAAATAAAGAGCCGGAATCATGTAAAAGAGAGCTAGAAAGATAGAAACTCCCATTAAGCCATATTCCGCACCTGACATCGAACCGTCCGTATAGTAGATGGTTTCATACTGTAAACCAATACATAGCAATAAAATAAAAATAAATAAAATACTCTTTTTCTTCATACACTTTCTTTCTAAATGAAGTATTTATAATTCTACCACTGTCATACTTCCTGTATCTACATCGTAAATAGCACCAGAGATAATGACATCGTCTGGTATTAGGGGAGATTCGATAAGGAGTTGCATGTCCTCACGTACACTCTCCTCTATATCTTGGAAAGGCAAAAAGTCCTTGTCTGACACATCGACACCTAGTTCCTCTTTTAAATACTCCTGAAAAGGTCCATTTTCAAAGGTCTGAGCACCACAGTCTGTATGGTGCAACACCACGATCTCTCTTGTCCCCATCTGTTGCTGGGAAATAACTAGCGAACGAATCATGTCCTCAGTCACTCGACCACCTGCATTCCGCAAGATATGAGCATCCCCAAGTGCCAAGCCCAGAGCTTGAGCAACGTGCAAACGTGAATCCATACAGGTCACAATAGCTACTCTGGTTTTGGGTTTAAGTGGTAAATTTAACTGCCCATGTAGGGCAACATAAGCCTGATTGGCTTGCATAAACTGTTCAAAATACGACATGATTCCCTCCTCGAAAATTTGATAGTCAAATATTCTTCCTATCTTATCATTTTTAAGAGGATTTGTCACGGATTATGCAAAGACCTTTTTCAAGACTTCCTGAATCGTTGTCACACCAATGACCTGAATTTCCTTAGGCGGAGTGATTCCTGTCAAGGAATTTTTTGGTACATAAATCTTGGTAAATCCCAGTTTAGCAGCTTCGTTGATGCGTTGCTCGATACGATTCACGCGCCGAATCTCTCCTGTCAAGCCCAGTTCGCCTACAAAACATTCCTGAGGATTGGTTGGCTTGTCTTTATAACTAGAAGCAATGGCAACTGCAACGGCCAAGTCTATAGCAGGTTCATCCAATTTAACACCGCCAGCAGATTTGAGATAGGCATCCTGATTTTGCAAGAGAAGCCCTGCACGCTTTTCCAAAACAGCCATAATCAAGCTAGCACGGTTAAAATCAAGTCCTGTCGTAGTACGCTTGGCATTTCCAAACATGGTCGGTGTCACCAAGGCCTGAACCTCCGCCAAAATCGGACGCGTCCCTTCCATGGTCACAACGATTGACGAACCAGTCGCCCCATCCAAACGCTCTTCTAGGAAAACTTGACTCGGATTGAGTACCTCAACCAATCCGCCCGACTGCATCTCAAAAATCCCAATCTCATTAGTGGAGCCAAAACGGTTTTTGACCGCTCTTAAAATACGGAAGGTGTGGTGACGCTCCCCTTCAAAGTAAAGCACCGTATCCACCATATGCTCCAACATACGAGGCCCAGCCAAGGTTCCTTCCTTGGTCACATGACCTACGATAAAGATGGCAATGTTATTAGTTTTGGCCAGCTGCATAAGTTCAGCTGTCACCTCACGCACTTGAGAAACAGACCCCTGCACCCCTGAAATCTCAGGAGACATAATGGTCTGAATGGAGTCAATAATGAGGAAGTTTGGCTGGATTCTTTCTACCTCAGCTCGAACACTCTGCATATTGGTCTCTGCATAGAGATAAAACTCGCTATCAATATCTCCCAAGCGTTCCGCTCGCAACTTGATTTGCTGGGCAGACTCCTCACCACTGATATAGAGAACCGTTCCCACTTGGGACAACTGGGTTGAGACTTGTAGGAGAAGGGTTGATTTCCCGATTCCAGGATCCCCACCGATAAGAACGAGACTTCCCGGTACCACTCCGCCTCCAAGTACACGGTTGAATTCCTCCATGTCCGTCTTGGTTCGATTGACGTTGATAGAAGTCACCTCAGCCAGTTTCATGGGCTTGGTTTTCTCACCTGTCAAGGACACACGCGCATTCTTTACCTCGGCAACCTCAACCTCTTCTACAAAAGAAGACCAAGACCCACAGTTGGGGCAACGTCCCAGATATTTAGGGGAATTATACCCACAATTTTGACATACAAATGTCGCTTTTTTCTTTGCGATGATAAACCTCTTTCTATATCTCTAACTCACACTCAATCACTTGGCAAAAATCAATCTTCTCATTTGGCACAAACTGGCGCATGAGCATGTTGTGAGTTACCACTATCACGGTCTGGTAATCTCGATACTTAGCCATGCAGTCTAGAAAACGAGACTTCATCTCCGTAGCCGTCTCATATTGAATAGGACTATTAGGAAGCAACTCCCCCTTGTTTTCTAAAAACAGGCTTCTAGCTGTTTCATAGTTTTCTGTTCCTGTTTCATAGACCTGCCATTCATGTAATAAAGGCTCCACTCTCAAAGGAAGTCCCGTAGCACAAGTCACATAGCTAGCAGTCTCTAAAGCTCTTGTGACTGCAGAAGATACGATTATTTCTGCTGAAGAGAGTAAAGGATTAGTGCTCAGTTCCTGAGCTTGCTGCCGTCCCTTCTCAGACAAGGGTGCTAAATCTATCCCAAATCCCGTATAAGAACGCTCCTCTAACTCACGATAATCTGGCTCCCCATGACGTACAAAGATAATCTTCATCCTAGTGCCCTGTCGATCCAAATCCACCAGTCCGCACGCCATCAGCCGCATCTCCATCTGCAATTAAGAAAGGAGCAAAAACCGCCTGGACAACACGTTCCCCAACTTCAAGAACAACCTCTTGATCTGTGATATTCTTCATCTGAGCAAAAATATGTCCTTCATTTCCAGGATTTCCATAATAATCCCCATCAATGACCCCAACTGAGTTAATTAAAACCAAACCCTTCTTACGAGGATTTGAAGAGCGATCATAAAGGTAAAGAACCTCAGTCGGTTGCATATAAGCCTTAACCCCTGTCGGAACCAAAACAATCTCTCCTGGAGCGATAACTGTACGCACAGCAACCTTTAAGTCGTAACCAGCCGCATGCGCTGTCTCACGCTTGGGCAATAAATTTTCATCTGTAAAACTAGAAACCAATTCAAAACCACGAATTTTCATCATCTTCTCTTTTCTATTATCATTTATTCTAGATTATTCTATCTTATTTATTCGGAAAAAGCACGAAAAAAAGAGCACACAATTCAAATCGCTTAGGGCTGCTGGATTCCTCCCCTGACCCGCTTCACGCAGAACTGTTGCTCCGTTATTTATTATATCACATTCCTATTCATTTTAAAAGCAAAATTATTTTTTCCGTCTATTTCTAAAAAAATCCTGCATAATAGCTGCGCATTCATCTTCCAAAATTCCCGTTTCAACATCCACACGATGATTGAGACGCTCATCTGTCAAGATATCGTACAAACTCCCAGCAGCGCCAAATTTCTGGTTTTTAGCCCCATAGACCACGTTTGGAATACGGGCGAGGCCAATCGCCCCACTACACATGACACAAGGCTCAATAGTCACAAAAAGCGTGCAATCAAGCAAGCGCCAGCTTTCCTCACTCAGATTCGCATTCTCTATGGCCATAATTTCCGCATGCATAACCGCTCGCTGCAGTTCCTCACGCGCATTATGCCCACGGCCAATGATTTCTCCGTCCTTGACAATCACACAACCAATTGGAATTTCATCGTGTTCAAGAGCAATCTCAGCCTCTCTCAAAGCTTCCCTCATAAAGACTTCTTTTTCTTCAACTGTATAATTCATCAATTCCCTTTTCCTACTTGTCGATTTTATTATTATATCATGAATCCCAATACAAAAAAAGCCACCGAATGCGGTGACTTTATAGGGAGATTATTATGAAAAAGAAAAGTTTAGGATATTTGTTACAACAAGTTAGGAGGTCTTCTTGTAACTGTCTATAATATACCCGACCTAACTTAAACTAATCTTAAAAATCTCTTAGGACCAAACACTTTCTAAAATATTTGTTTGTTCACGACCAGGACCTACTGAGAAAGTAGAAATACGAACACCAACCAATTCACTCACACGACGAACATAGTTACGTGCATTCTCAGGAAGATCTTCCAAATTACGAACTCCGGTAATATCTTCTGACCAACCTGGCAACTCTTCATAGATAGGCTTGCAACGTTTCAATTGCTCAAGACTAGCTGGATAGTAGTCAATACGTTGACCATCAAGATCATAGGCCACACAGATTTTCACTGTATCCAAACCACTCAAAACATCGATAGAGTTCAATGAAAGATTAGTGATACCAGAAACACGGCGGCTATGACGCATCACGACTGAGTCAAACCAACCCACACGACGTGGACGACCAGTTGTTGTACCATATTCATGACCCACTTCACGGATACGTTCTCCCACTTCATCAAACAACTCAGTTGGGAAAGGACCATCTCCTACACGACTCGTATAGGCTTTACATACACCTACAACCTTGTCAATCTTGCTTGGCCCGACACCTGAACCAATGGTCACACCACCAGCTACAGGGTTTGAAGACGTAACAAATGGATAGGTACCTTGGTCGATATCTAGCATAACACCTTGTGCACCTTCAAAAAGCACACGTTTACCGTTATCAAGCGCATCATTCAAGATAACAGATGTATCTGTTACGTATTTCTTGATTTGTTGACCATATTCGTAATATTCTTCAAAAATATCATCGAAAGCAATCGCTTTACTGTCATACAATTTTTCAAAAAGACGATTCTTCTCAGCAAGGTTACGTTCTAAACGCTCACGGAAAATATCTTTATCTAAAAGATCTGCAATACGAATCCCAACACGAGCAGCCTTGTCCATATAAGCTGGACCAATTCCCTTGATTGTAGTCCCAATCTTATTGTCGCCCTTAGCTTCTTCTTGCAAACGGTCTAACTCGATATGATAAGGCAAAATAACATGCGCGCGATCAGAAATACGCAAGTTATCAGTTGTCACACCTTCCTCATGAAGATAGCTCAACTCTTTCACAAGAGATTTAGGATTTACAACCATACCATTACCAATAACAGAGATTTTTTCAGGGAAGAAAATTCCAGATGGAATCAAGTGCAACTTAAATTTCTTACCATCAATCACAATCGTGTGACCTGCATTATCACCACCTTGGTATCGTGCAATCACTTCTGCATTCGCAGAAAGGAAGTCTGTAATCTTCCCTTTACCTTCATCACCCCATTGGGTACCTACAACAACAACTGAAGTCATAATCTTGTCTGAGCCCTCAGGCTCTTCCTTTCTCACATACATGGCAGGACTCTCACCTGCAATTATATCTTACAATTTATTATAAGAAAAAATCGCCTTTTTATCAAGAAGAAACAATAGAAAGATTTGCTATTTCCAACTATTAAAAAACGATTTAAAAAAATAAGTAGCTATTTATTATTATCTTTCCATAAAAAAGGAAATTTGTTCGGAAATTTACTCAAAACATCTCAACAAGAAATAAATCCCTGATTCATTATCAATTTTTCAAGATACAAACGATAAGCAACACGATAATGGTAAACAATAAAAGCCCGATAATTCCCAATGCTATATCGGAAAAGATAATAAATCAAAAATTTAAAATGAACATGTTCCCAGTCAAAATGATCTCCGAAGAACGTACCATACTCTTCTTCAATATTTCTATAAAAATCCGCCATCTGCTCATAAATTTTTTGTAACATAAGCCTATACCCCTTTACTTTTTATAAGCTTATTCTAACAAAAAATTTTACACATTCACTATTAATTCCTGAATTGTTAAAATACCAACCCCAACAAAATAACAAAAAGGAAAAGTTGACAGGATAGGAACAAATTTACTACCTAAATTTCAAACGATTAAAGACATAAAAAGATCGACTTAAAACTTTTGATTAAATACTCTTAGAACTATAATATTTTTATACAGATATTATAGATCTGATTTCGTAGTATAAAAAATTTCGGTACCTTCCACTTTACTGAGCAAAGTGGAAGTTAGTCTAATCTCTACAAGAAAAATGTATCTTACCAAATAACACAAAATAGATTATAAATTACATAACAAAAAAAGAGGTCTTAACCTCTTTTAATTAACTACTCCGCCAGTAGGACTCGAACCTACGACATCATGATTAACAGTCATGCGCTACTACCAACTGAGCTATGGCGGAATAAAGCTAAGCGACTTCCATATCTCACAGGGGGCAACCCCCAACTACTTCCGGCGTTCTAGGGCTTAACTTCTGTGTTCGGCATGGGTACAGGTGTATCTCCTAGGCTATCGTCACTTAACTCTGAGTAATACCTACTCAAAATTGAATATCTATTCAAATCAAGAAAACCGTTCGCTCTCATATTCTCAGTTACTTTGGATAAGTCCTCGAGCTATTAGTATTAGTCCGCTACATGTGTCGCCACACTTCCACTTCTAACCTATCTACCTGATCATCTCTCAGGGCTCTTACTGATATAAAATCATGGGAAATCTCATCTTGAGGTGGGTTTCACACTTAGATGCTTTCAGCGTTTATCCCTTCCCTACATAGCTACCCAGCGATGCCTTTGGCAAGACAACTGGTACACCAGCGGTAAGTCCACTCTGGTCCTCTCGTACTAGGAGCAGATCCTCTCAAATTTCCTACGCCCGCGACGGATAGGGACCGAACTGTCTCACGACGTTCTGAACCCAGCTCGCGTGCCGCTTTAATGGGCGAACAGCCCAACCCTTGGGACCGACTACAGCCCCAGGATGCGACGAGCCGACATCGAGGTGCCAAACCTCCCCGTCGATGTGAACTCTTGGGGGAGATAAGCCTGTTATCCCCAGGGTAGCTTTTATCCGTTGAGCGATGGCCCTTCCATACGGAACCACCGGATCACTAAGCCCGACTTTCGTCCCTGCTCGAGTTGTAGCTCTCGCAGTCAAGCTCCCTTATACCTTTACACTCTGCGAATGATTTCCAACCATTCTGAGGGAACCTTTGGGCGCCTCCGTTACCTTTTAGGAGGCGACCGCCCCAGTCAAACTGCCCGTCAGACACTGTCTCCGATAGGGATCACCTATCCGGGTTAGAGTGGCCATAACACAAGGGTAGTATCCCAACAACGTCTCCTTCGAAACTGGCGTCCCGATCTCATAGACTCCTACCTATCCTGTACATGTGGTACAGACACTCAATATCAAACTGCAGTAAAGCTCCATGGGGTCTTTCCGTCCTGTCGCGGGTAACCTGCATCTTCACAGGTACTAAAATTTCACCGAGTCTCTCGTTGAGACAGTGCCCAAATCATTACGCCTTTCGTGCGGGTCGGAACTTACCCGACAAGGAATTTCGCTACCTTAGGACCGTTATAGTTACGGCCGCCGTTTACTGGGGCTTCAATTCATACCTTTGCTTACGCTAAGCACTCCTCTTAACCTTCCAGCACCGGGCAGGCGTCACCCCCTATACATCATCTTACGATTTAGCAGAGAGCTGTGTTTTTGATAAACAGTTGCTTGGGCCTATTCACTGCGGCTGACTTAAAGTCAGCACCCCTTCTCCCGAAGTTACGGGGTCATTTTGCCGAGTTCCTTAACGAGAGTTCTCTCGCTCACCTGAGGCTACTCGCCTCGACTACCTGTGTCGGTTTGCGGTACGGGTAGAGTATGTTTAAATGCTAGAAGCTTTTCTTGGCAGTGTGACGTCACTAACTTCGCTACTAAACTTCGCTCCCCATCACAGCTCAATGTTACAGATATAAGCATTTGACTCATATCACACCTCACTGCTTAGACAGACACTTCCAATCGTCTGCTTTAGTTAGCCTACTGCGTCCCTCCATCACTACATACTCTAGTACAGGAATATCAACCTGTTGTCCATCGGATACACCTTTCGGTCTCTCCTTAGGTCCCGACTAACCCAGGGCGGACGAGCCTTCCCCTGGAAACCTTAGTCTTACGGTGGACAGGATTCTCACCTGTCTTTCGCTACTCATACCGGCATTCTCACTTCTATGCGTTCCAGCACTCCTCACGGTACACCTTCATCACACATAGAACGCTCTCCTACCATACCTATAAAGGTATCCACAGCTTCGGTAAATTGTTTTAGCCCCGGTACATTTTCGGCGCAGGGTCACTCGACTAGTGAGCTATTACGCACTCTTTGAATGAATAGCTGCTTCTAAGCTAACATCCTAGTTGTCTGTGCAACCCCACATCCTTTTCCACTTAACAATTATTTTGGGACCTTAGCTGGTGGTCTGGGCTGTTTCCCTTTCGACTACGGATCTTAGCACTCGCAGTCTGACTGCCGACCATAATTCATTGGCATTCGGAGTTTATCTGAGATTGGTAATCCGGGATGGACCCCTCACCCAAACAGTGCTCTACCTCCAAGAATCTCTAATGTCGACGCTAGCCCTAAAGCTATTTCGGAGAGAACCAGCTATCTCCAAGTTCGTTTGGAATTTCTCCGCTACCCACAAGTCATCCAAGCACTTTTCAACGTGCCCTGGTTCGGTCCTCCAGTGCGTCTTACCGCACCTTCAACCTGCTCATGGGTAGGTCACATGGTTTCGGGTCTACGTCATGATACTAAGGCGCCCTATTCAGACTCGGTTTCCCTACGGCTCCGTCTCTTCAACTTAACCTCGCATCATAACGTAACTCGCCGGTTCATTCTACAAAAGGCACGCTCTCACCCATTAACGGGCTCGAACTTGTTGTAGGCACACGGTTTCAGGTTCTATTTCACTCCCCTCCCGGGGTGCTTTTCACCTTTCCCTCACGGTACTGGTTCACTATCGGTCACTAGGGAGTATTTAGGGTTGGGAGATGGTCCTCCCAGATTCCGACGGGATTTCACGTGTCCCGCCGTACTCAGGATACTGCTAGGTACAAAGACTATTTTAAATACGAGGCTATTACTCTCTTTGGCTGATCTTCCCAAATCATTCTTCTATAATCTTTGAGTCCACATTGCAGTCCTACAACCCCGAAGAGTAAACTCTTCGGTTTGCCCTTCTGCCATTTCGCTCGCCGCTACTAAGGCAATCGCTTTTGCTTTCTCTTCCTGCAGCTACTTAGATGTTTCAGTTCACTGCGTCTTCCTCCTCACATCCTTAACAGATGCGGGTAACAGGTAGTACCTGTTGGGTTCCCCCATTCGGAAATCCCTGGATCATCGCTTACTTACAGCTACCCAAGGCATATCGTCGTTTGTCACGTCCTTCTTCGGCTCCTAGTGCCAAGGCATCCACCGTGCGCCCTTATTAACTTAACCTTATTTTCTGACCTTTCAGTCATAAACTCTTATTAATACTACAGCGTTTTCGGTTTATTTTCTTGTTACTATTTGATATAGATATTCAATTTTCAATGTGCATTACTTGGTGATCTCTCACCAATGGAGCCTAGCGGGATCGAACCGCTGACCTCCTGCGTGCAAAGCAGGCGCTCTCCCAGCTGAGCTAAGGCCCCACAAGACCTCTCAAGACTAAACAAGACCAATGCGCAGTTCCTTATCCTTAGAAAGGAGGTGATCCAGCCGCACCTTCCGATACGGCTACCTTGTTACGACTTCACCCCAATCATCTATCCCACCTTAGGCGGCTGGCTCCTTACGGTTACCTCACCGACTTCGGGTGTTACAAACTCTCGTGGTGTGACGGGCGGTGTGTACAAGGCCCGGGAACGTATTCACCGCGGCGTGCTGATCCGCGATTACTAGCGATTCCGACTTCATGTAGGCGAGTTGCAGCCTACAATCCGAACTGAGACTGGCTTTAAGAGATTAGCTTGCCGTCACCGGCTTGCGACTCGTTGTACCAGCCATTGTAGCACGTGTGTAGCCCAGGTCATAAGGGGCATGATGATTTGACGTCATCCCCACCTTCCTCCGGTTTATTACCGGCAGTCTCGCTAGAGTGCCCAACTGAATGATGGCAACTAACAATAGGGGTTGCGCTCGTTGCGGGACTTAACCCAACATCTCACGACACGAGCTGACGACAACCATGCACCACCTGTCACCTCTGTCCCGAAGGAAAACTCTATCTCTAGAGCGGTCAGAGGGATGTCAAGACCTGGTAAGGTTCTTCGCGTTGCTTCGAATTAAACCACATGCTCCACCGCTTGTGCGGGCCCCCGTCAATTCCTTTGAGTTTCAACCTTGCGGTCGTACTCCCCAGGCGGAGTGCTTAATGCGTTAGCTACGGCACTAAACCCCGGAAAGGGTCTAACACCTAGCACTCATCGTTTACGGCGTGGACTACCAGGGTATCTAATCCTGTTTGCTCCCCACGCTTTCGAGCCTCAGCGTCAGTTACAAGCCAGAGAGCCGCTTTCGCCACCGGTGTTCCTCCATATATCTACGCATTTCACCGCTACACATGGAATTCCACTCTCCCCTCTTGCACTCAAGTTAAACAGTTTCCAAAGCGTACTATGGTTAAGCCACAGCCTTTAACTTCAGACTTATCTAACCGCCTGCGCTCGCTTTACGCCCAATAAATCCGGACAACGCTCGGGACCTACGTATTACCGCGGCTGCTGGCACGTAGTTAGCCGTCCCTTTCTGGTAAGATACCGTCACAGTGTGAACTTTCCACTCTCACACTCGTTCTTCTCTTACAACAGAGCTTTACGATCCGAAAACCTTCTTCACTCACGCGGCGTTGCTCGGTCAGACTTTCGTCCATTGCCGAAGATTCCCTACTGCTGCCTCCCGTAGGAGTCTGGGCCGTGTCTCAGTCCCAGTGTGGCCGATCACCCTCTCAGGTCGGCTATGTATCGTCGCCTTGGTGAGCCGTTACCCCACCAACTAGCTAATACAACGCAGGTCCATCTGGTAGTGATGCAATTGCACCTTTTAAGCAAATGTCATGCAACATCTACTCTTATGCGGTATTAGCTATCGTTTCCAATAGTTATCCCCCGCTACCAGGCAGGTTACCTACGCGTTACTCACCCGTTCGCAACTCATCCAGAGAAGCAAGCTCCTCCTTCAGCGTTCTACTTGCATGTATTAGGCACGCCGCCAGCGTTCGTCCTGAGCCAGGATCAAACTCTCATTAAAAGTTTGAGTTCTCACTCATTTCTGTCACTGACAGATTTATTGTTTTTTCATTGTTCAGTACTACAACAATTGTTGTAGTGCCCTGCACATTGGTTCGTCTTGTTCAGTTTTCAAAGGTCTTTGTCACTTGCTTCTCTCAAGTGACAACTATATTAGTATACCACAGTCGCTTTCGCTTGTCAACACTTTTTTGAAACTTTTTTAATCTTTTTTCATCAAGTGTTTCCAACCGCAACATACCATAGTCCGTACGGGATTCGAACCCGTGTTACCGCCGTGAAAAGGCGGTGTCTTAACCCCTTGACCAACGGACCTGAGCTGTTTTCAACTCTTACTATTATACAGGCTTTTCAAACTTTGTCAACTACTTTTTCTGTTTTTTTCTTTTTTTTGGCATAGCTTCTTACCGAGTACGGATATCAAATTCCTTAAACACAATACGTAAGTCCCTTAATACTCTTTGACGCCCTCGGAAGCGTTCATTTCTTAAGACGCGTTCTAACTCTTCTTGTTTGTCTTTACTTTGTTTGTTTCTATAATCTCTTAGTGTCTCATGAAAGAGATAATAATCATCTAGACACAGACCTCCCTCACTTATACGATGACTAATCTCACCTACTTCTTCATAGGGTTCTTTATCATATCTACGCTTCTGACTTTCTTGCTTACGGATATAGTCTAGAATTCGATTCCGGAACTTAGTCTTAAAATATTTCCTTAAACGTGGAATATCTTCTACAAGCCCTTCTTCGCTACTGATCAATTCATGTAAGCAAATCATACCCTCTTGGTCCCAATCCGATAATTCCCATAAATGCAAGTAATATTCATTTCTACTCTTATATACAATTCCCTGGACTTCTTCATATAATTCTTTAAACATAACGTCCCCCTTTCTAGATACAGTCTAACAGATTCAGAAACACTTTTGTCCCATTTCCCCCATTCTGTTCCCTACACCGTCTAAACTGCACAAAAAAGAGAGGTCTTGCCTCTCTCAGGGTTATTTTTCGTCATTCATTTTTGACTTCACTTCATCATAAGATAATGCATGTGATTCCTCTTCTACTGTTTCAGGCATCTTTCCTGTTTCGTAAAGAGATTTAATTTGCGTACTATCCAATGTTTCGTATTTCAATAATGCTTCTGCAATCAACTTGTGAGTTTCACGATTTGACTGAATAATTTCAGCAGCTTTATTTCGTGCTTCATTCAATAATGAACGAACCTCTTCATCAATTTCATAAGCTGTTTGCTCTGAAATTGATTTTTGAGGGCTCTGTGCACCAAACATAGCATGATTACCTTCATATTGAACTGGGCCAAGTTTTTCACTCATACCGTACTCTGTAACCATTGCACGAGCCATCTGAGTCGCTTGTTCAAAGTCGTTTGAAGCTCCTGTAGTTTGGACATTAAAGATAATTTCTTCAGCTACACGTCCACCCATTAAGCCAGCCAATTGCTCTTTCATATCTTCTTTAGAAAGAAGCATTTGGTCTTCTTTAGGAAGTGCAATCATATAACCACCTGCACGTCCACGTGGTACGATGGTAACTTTATGAACAACACGGGCATTCGACAAGACTAGACCAACAATGGTATGTCCTGCCTCATGGTAGGCAACTAATTCACGTTCTTTTTGTGACACTGTCTTATCTTTCTTAGAAGGTCCCGCAATAACTCTATCTTCTGCTTCATCAATATCTGAAGCATCAATAACTGACTTGTTGCGACGGGCAGCAACTAAAGCCGCTTCATTCAATACATTCTCTAAATCTGCTCCAACAAAACCTGGGGTTTGTTGGGCCACTAATTTCAAATCAACATCGTCTGCTAAAGGTTTGTTCTTAGCGTGAACTTTCAAGATTGCTTCACGACCTTTAACATCAGGGCGGCCAACCAAGACTTTTCTATCAAAACGTCCTGGGCGCAGAAGGGCAGGGTCAAGTACATCTGAACGGTTTGTCGCAGCAATGACGATAATCCCTTCATTTCCCTCAAAACCATCCATCTCAATCAAGAGTTGGTTCAATGTTTGTTCACGTTCGTCATTTCCTCCGCCAAGACCAACTCCACGCTGACGTCCAACAGCATCAATTTCATCGATAAAGATAATAGCTGGTGCTGCTTTTTTGGCATCTTCAAAAAGAGAACGAACACGACTAGCTCCAACTCCGACAAACATTTCTACAAAGTCAGAACCTGAGATACTAAAGAATGGAACACCTGCTTCTCCGGCTACTGCCTTAGCAAGCAAAGTTTTACCTGTTCCTGGAGGTCCCTCCAAAAGAACACCTGCTGGAATACGGGCTCCAAGTTTTGTAAATCGTTTTGGATCTTTTAAGAATTCAACAACTTCAACTAGTTCTTGTTTTTCTTCCTCAGCTCCAGCAACATCTGAAAATCTTACTTTAATATCTTCTTTATTTGCGGCTTTAGCCTTACTACGCCCAAAACTCATTGGGTTACGGCCATTATTCCCTCCCATATTTCCCATCATAGAGAATAGGAAGAAGAAAAGAATACCGAATGGCACAATGGATACAAGAATATTAATCCACATACCACTTGAACTTTCATGTTTAACAGTTACTTCCGCTTTATGGTCAGAAGCAAGTTTTTGCAATTCTGATACTGTAGTGTCTGAAGGAAGAATAATACTTGAAAATTTCTCTACTGTTGTAGCAGAAGGAGAAAAGAACTGAATGCCTGTTGCTTCTTTACTTGTTTTAGGATTTTTATAAACACCTGAAATTTCGATAACACTGCCATTTGGTTGGTAAGTCAATTCTTTTACATTGTCATCGGTAATTTCTTTTACCAATTCTGTATAATTAATTTGCTCACTTTTCCCTGCAACACTACCTGTACTAAAATACTGGTAACTTGTAACTAGGAAAAAAATAAGTAATAACCATAGAAAAGGATTTTTAATTAAACCATTATTTTGTTTTTTCATTAAAAATTGTTCTTTCTAATTTGAATATACTTCTTCTTTCAATACTCCAACATAAGGAAGGTTACGATAGTTTTCTTTGTAGTCTAAACCATAACCTACTACAAACTCATTTGGGATAGTAAAGCAGGTATAGTCTGCCTCAATTTCTACAACACGTCCTTCTGGTTTATCCAACAAGGTTGCAATTTTAACAGAAGCAGCCTCTCTTGCTTTAAACATATCTCTTAAACTCTTCAAAGTTTGACCTGTATCAATGATATCTTCTACAAACAGAACATGTCTTCCTTTGATATCTTGAGTCACATCTTGCTTGATATTGATGACACCGCTACTTGCTGTTCCACCATGGTAGCTAGAAACCATCATGAAGTCCATTTCAATATGTGTATCAATATATTTGACCAATTCAGCCATAAAAGGAATAGATCCTTTTAAAATCCCAATTAAAATCGGATTTTTTCCTGCATAATCCTTTGTTAATTGAGCACCTAATTTTTTTGCAGCTTCTGTAATTTCATCGTGTGAAACGAGGATTTTTTTAATATCGTTTTCTAACATTTTTTTACCTATCTATTTTTTCTATATAAAGTACAGTGTTCATTATATCATTTTTCGTGTTTTTACTCAAATTACTGGTCGCAATTCCCAAAATTGAAACAATTTCACCAAATTGCTCAATAATCAGAGCAGATTTTCGCTTTTCCATAGGGATTTTCAAATCAATAAATAGACGTCTGAGTTTTTTTCTATGCCCATTTTGAATCAAAAAATCTCTTGGTTTTCGATGACGAATGTGTATGGATGTTTCGCGTGAAACAGGTATTTGTTGAATTGATTCACCTTCTAATGGAATTCCAAAGGAAAATAAATAACCTTGGTAAGATACCTGATTTTGATAGTGTAACACAAGTTCATCTTCCTTTTCATCAGCCTGCGGACTGATTTTACAAATCTGAAACTGTTGATACTCTTTTATCAATTCATAGCCATTTTTAAGCAGATGACGATACTGGCTTTTAGTTTTTAAAATTTGTCTAACTTCTTCAAACTGAGCTTTTGTAAGATTCAAATCTGGAAAACGATTCAGATAAGTTTGAAGTAAAACTCTTTGTGTATACTCAGAGTAAGATAATAGCTGCTCTAAATTTTCTACATCAATATTCTTTGATAATTCAGCTATAGCTAAGTCATAATCTAAAATTTCATTACCGATGCTTAAGATTGCATCCCTAAATCGAGGATTTTCTTTTTCTAATTCTGGTAAATAAGAGTTTCGAATACGATTTCGAAAATAATGATTTTCCTTATTTGATGCATCTTCAAAGTGAAAAATTGATGGAAAGTCTTTTTTTTGAAAATGCAAGAAGGGGCGAATAATTTCTATCTTTCCGACTACTTGCTTCTCCTTAATTCCTGATAGATAGCGCAAACGAGTTCCTCTAATCAAACGCATTAAAATAGTTTCCACCTGATCATCAGCATGGTGGGCAGTTACCAAGGCTGTCGCACCAGTCTTTATCATGACCTCTTTAAAAAAATCATAACGAAAATGTCGAGCCCGCGCTTCTGAAAATTCTCCTGAAAAATTGCTGATATAAATAGGAAGCTCTGCTTCAGCAGCTAACTTCCTTAATTCCTGTTCTTCCCTATCTGATTCTACTCTCTGCTTATGATTCACATGAGCTAGAATCAATTCAATTTCTAACTCTTTTTTATAAGTAGATAATACCTTAAATAGAAACATAGAATCTAATCCACCAGAAAGAGCTAGCACCACCTTAGCATGCTTTTTGAAATATCCCTTCTTGAGAAAATGATTTAAAAAATCTTGTTCCCTCATTTTAGAACCTCATAAACATCCTTGGCTATCTTAGAAATCGTATCATAATCAGAATTTTTAGTGAAAATAGAAAGAATAAATGGAGAATCTGCATAGACAACACTGGTATCATGCTTAAATTCATCTGAATCTCCAATTTTATGAGCTACTTTGACAGAAACACCTTTGGCAATTCGCTCATTATCAAAATCTGTTTTAATCAAAGACTCTAGCACAAATCCATTTTGATTATAAATAGCTTCCATGACTTTCCCAGCCATTTTAGAAGAAATCAATTTTTCTTTTGAATCCCAATCATCTCCCATAATAGCAGACATCTTGGATTTGAATGTGGCATCAGATTGGTTTGAAATGTAATATCCCAATATGTTATGAGCTACATTATCAGATTCTTTTGATACTTTCGTAATTAAATCTTTTAGAGAATATTCTTTATTATCCTCTTTTTTAGGGAGGCTACCACTTCCCTCTGGTTTATAAGAACCTGGAAAATCATTGACTGCAGATACGTATTTTACAGTCGTATCTAACTGATAAAGACCTTCATTTATTTTTTCTTGCGTATAATAAAGATAAGGAAGTTTCAAAACACTAGCTGCATACATCTTTTCATCTTGATTGATACCAGCTTCTTTTCCAGTAGTCAGTTGCTTAACATAAATAGAGAAAGAATCTTTCTGATATTTTTCAGATAATATTTCTTGAACTTTACTCATCCGATTATCTTCTTCAGAAGTTAATTCCTTATCTACCCATCCAACTTGATCAATATGTAGAAATTCTTTCCCTTCTACAAACATGGTCTTGTCAGTTGAAACTTGCGAATAAGCTGATAAGGATGATTTCACTTCTTTTAAATCATAAGGACTATTGTACAGTTTAAAATCAGATTCTATCCATACTTTTTTTATTGTTGGAGTTACCTTTGACTGATCATATAAAAATCGTTTGTCTGCAGCAATAAATTGATGGTTGGATAACTTAAATACTGGAATTCCTTGTTTATTTAAACGCCACTCGGTTATTTGAAAACTTGTTTTTGGAGTCAATTTTCCAGATTCCACTACTAAATCTTCATTCGCATAAACAGGAACCTCTCCATAAACCATGGGAGAACTTAATTTTTCTCTAAAATAAATACCAAAGTCAGATTGTGAAAGGTAATAAATTTCTTTCGAAGTATAGACGACTTCTTTTTCTGTGCTAACGACTTTTGAAATAGTCAAAAAACTCGGTAGCAACAAAATAATTAAGAATTTACGCATTCTTCCTTTCCTTTTCTTCTTGTAAGCGCAATAGTTGATTTTTATCAGATAACTCTTCTAGTTTTTCATCCGATAGACTCAAAAATTGCTCAATTACGTCTAATAAATTTTCCATTTCATCACCTTGGAAGCAAGTCAGGAATCGTATAAACAGCTTCCCGATTCTTAGAATAATAATATTTTGCACGCATGTATTTAGCAGCGTAATCTTCATCTTTCAACTTTGTAGCAAAAGCTGTCTCTTTCTCCTTTTCCTCACTCAAGGTTTGATACTGAGTTTGCAAGTCTGATAACTGTTGACGTCTTTGGAGTAATTGGTGATAACTTTGAGCAAGATTATAAGTTGGTAAAATGAACAATAAAATCATCAAAATAAGAACCCAACCCATGAAACGATTACGTTTTTGTCGTTCTTTCATCAGATAGCGACGACGTTGGTGTTCATTTTGAATAAAAGAATTATTCAATTGTACGATATTTTTAGACATTTTCTTCTACCCGTGTTTCACTGATAATTTCATACATTCCTGCCGCATCTTCTTTTTTTGTACTATCTTTCATCTCCAGTACTTTTACAAGTAGCAACTTATTGCCAAAGCGAATTTCAACTTTGTCATTAACTTTCAAGTCCGTTGAACTTTTAGCCAAAATTCCATTTACCTTAATTCTACCTTTATCTGCTACTTCTTTTGCGACTGTACGACGCTTGATAATTCTTGATACTTTTAAATATTTGTCTAATCTCATTTTTATTACCTCAAATTATTATTGTATCATTTTTATCTACTTTATAGAAGAAAAATGTTAAAGGGAATTGCCTTCTTTCGACACTTTTATCTCTAATAAACTTTCTCCAAAAATGAGTAGACCTTCTAAAATTTCATAGTCCTTCTTGTTTCGAACATCAAATACAACTTCCATTAATCCCTTATTCTCAGCTATGGCTGCTTTTAAATTCGTTGCGGATAAAGCTTTAAAATAATCTTGAGCCAAAAACAGTCGTTGAGTGACTTTTTCAAATTGAACTGTAATCTTATTCTCTTTTCTTTCTACACGTTGAACAAAGACCTTGTCCAAATATGACTTGACTAAACCAATCTCTAAAAGATAAGCAACCACATCTGGGTATTCTCCAAAACGGTCCATCAGCTCTTCTTGTAACTCCTCATAATTGACACGGTTGTCAATTTGACGAATTTTCTTGTAAATTTCAATCTTATGTCGTTGATCAGAAATATAAGTATCAGGAAGATAGGCATCAATTTGTAAAATCAACTCAGAATTCCCTTTGGTTCTTGTGTTCACATTACCATGTCGTTTAGCAATAGCTTCCTCCAATAACTGCGAATACAATTCAAAACCAACAGAATCAATGAAACCAGACTGGGATTTTCCTAAAAGATTTCCTGCTCCGCGAATCGAAAGATCTCGCATTGCAATCTTAAATCCAGAGCCCAATTCTGTAAATCCTTTGATCGCTTCTAATCTCTTCTCGGAGACTTCACTGATTGATTTTTCTGGACGATACATGAGATAGGCATAAGCAATACGATTACTACGACCGACCCTTCCTCTTAACTGATACAAGGTTGACAAGCCCATATGGTCCGCATTTTCAATAAATAAGGTATTGGCATTTGGAATGTCCACCCCTGTCTCAATAATGGTAGTTGTCACCAAAATATCATATTGTCCTTCAATAAAGTCCAACAGAGTATTTTCTAACTGAATTTCACTCATTTGTCCATGGACATACCCAATCGAAGCTTCTGGAATCAACTCCTGTAATTCTGAAACCTTCTGGTCAATAGTGTCAACTTTATTGTAAAGATAGTAAACTTGACCTCCACGCTCCATTTCACGCAAGACAGAATCACGAATGACACTATCATTCTTCTCCAATACATAGGTTTGAACAGGATAGCGATTAGTTGGAGGAGTTTCAATAACAGACAAATCTCGGATTCCCAGCATAGACATGTGAAGGGTACGAGGAATTGGCGTTGCTGTCAAGGTCAGGACATCTACTTGTTTTTTCAGTTCTTTCAAGGTTTCCTTATGCTTGACACCAAATCGTTGTTCCTCATCAATAATCATCAAGCCCAAATCAGCAAACACAACATCTTTTGACAAAACACGATGGGTTCCAATCAAAATATCAACTTGACCGTTTTTCAATTTTTCAAGTGTTTCAGTCTGCTCTTTTTTACTTCTAAAGCGACTCAACACATCAATATTAACTGCAAAATTTTGGAATCGTTCCTTAAAATTCGTATAGTGCTGTTGCGCTAAAACCGTCGTCGGAACTAGAACGACCACCTGTTTGTTATCATTGACTGCCTTAAAGGCTGCACGCATTGCAACTTCAGTCTTTCCAAAACCAACATCCCCAACCAATAGCCTATCCATTGGCTGAGAATCTTGCATATCTCTCTTGATTTCCTCGATACTACGAAGTTGATCATCCGTTTCAACATAAGAAAAAGCATCATCAAAAGCATCTTGCTCTTCATCATCAGCTGAGAAAGCAAAGCCCTTCAACTGACTACGCTCAGAATAGAGTTTGATTAAATCGTCAGCTATATCCTCTACCTGATTCTTAACTTTTTGCTTAGCCTTTTTAAAATGACCATCATTTAACTTATTGAGTTTAGGAGCTTTCCCGTCACTTGAAACGTATTTGGAAAGTAGATGAATCTGTTCTACTGGGATAGAGATTTGATCACCATTTTGGTATTGGACACTGACATAATCGCGGTGTATCCCTTTGATTTCAATTGTTTCAATCCCTAGATATTGACCAATTCCATGGATATGGTGAACAACGTAGTCCCCTTTCTCAAGTTCATTATAATCTTTTAATCTCTCTGCATTTGAAACATGTTGTCTTCGAAAACGACGTTTTAATTTCTTTTGAAAAATCTCATGTTCAGTAATCACCAGAATTTTTTCATCTACAAAATGAAAACCATGTCTGAGATTGCCCTCGATTAAGTTTACAGATTCTTTACAGATACTTGACTTATCTCTAGAGTCCAATTTAATCTGGTATTCCTCTAAAACATCCTCCAATGTTTTACTTCCCATTGAATTGCTAGATTGCAGAATAATAGTGTAGTCCATTTTTTTGTATCGTTCAATTTCTTCTTTTAGAAAAGAAAACTGATTGAAAAACTCTTGCATGGGGTATTGATTAAATTGATAAATGTGATCAAACTTGAGATTTCCTAAGCCCTTTTGCAGATTGGAGAAAAAGGTAACTGGACTTTGTTTTTTATAGTTTTGCTCTGTATCTGCAAAATACTGCATCTCAGAAAATGATTTACCATTCTGTAAATCTTCTGTAAAGTATTGCGCTAATTCTCTTTCAAATGCTTCATACTGATTCATCAATTTCTGGTAATCATCAAAGAATATTGGTGTATCTTTTTCAATATAATCAAATACAGTCCATGATTTCTCATAACACAAAGATAAAAATTTCCGAGAATCTGAATGCATTTGTTTTTGATGAAAACTTGAAAGAATTTCTTCTATGTAGGATTTCAGAATCGGCGATAGAGTTTTTGAAATTTTTTTTTCTAAAGCTGACTGACCTCGTTGATAATCCTTTTCTTTCAAAAGTATGTCGCTAGCTGGAAAGATGGTGAGTTCTGTCTGATTTTCTTTCGATAATTGTGTTTCGACTTCAAAAGTACGAATTCCATCTACTTCATCACCAAAAAACTCAATTCGGCAAGGTTCTAACTGAGATATTTCAAAAATATCTAAAATATCTCCTCGCAGACTAAATTCTCCTTGGGTCTGTACTTGAGTAACTTTTCGATAGCCGATTTCTTTTAAATGATAGATGAGCGCGTTTTGGTCATATTCTTCACCAACTGCAATTTTTATAATGCTTTCTTTAAATCCAGTCGGAGAGGGTAAAATCAATCTACTTGCTGCAATATTACAAACTAAAATCCCTTTCTTAAACGGATCAGTCAAAAAACGCAAGGCTTCAACCCGTGAAATGATTTTTTCTTGTGAAGACATCAAAAACTCAACCATAGGGAAATCATCCACCAAAAATGGATAGACCAATTCCTCACCTAAGATAGAAATAAGATCACTAATAAGCCCTTCTGCCTCTCCATATGTTGATGTCAGTAACACAATCTTATCTTCTTTCTTCAAACTACTAGCGATTGCTAAAGCTTTTGTAGAAGTTGACAAACCTAACATTAATTGTCTTTTCTTATCTGTCAGATTTTGATGCCATTTTTTTATCTGATCATTTTCTGAGAATAAATCTAATAAGGTCAACATTTATCCGTTATACCTCTGCATCGTTTTTTCAAAATTTTTCTCTTGTAAATAGTGATTTACAGCATCGTCAACCTTGTCAATAGACTGTAAAATACCAATATAATCATCCTTGTCAAAGGTACTCAAAACATGGTTAACAACTGACATGCCATTTTTAGGTCTTCCAATTCCAATTTTAACACGATTAAAAGCCTGGGTTCCAATATGTTGAATAATAGACTTGATACCATTATGTCCACCTGCTGAGCCCTTTGCTCTTAAACGAATCTTTCCAACTTCCATGTCAAGATCATCGTAAATGATGAGTAAATCTTCAATATCCAAACCATAGTAAGTCAATAAAGCATGAACAGCTTTCCCGCTTTCATTCATAAATGTCGTTGGTTTCACAAGATAAATTTTTTCACCATTGAGGAAAAAAGATGCTAGATCAGCTTGAAATATCTTATCGTGTGTAAAAGTGAGATTCTGTTTCTTCGCTAGTTGGTCAATCAACATAAAACCAACATTGTGTTTTGTTTCAAAATATTTATCCCCTGGATTTCCTAATCCTACAAGTAATTTGGTCATCTATTTTTCCTTTCAAAAGCCAAAAGGGTTGGAATTTTTTTCCAACCTAATTGACACTATTTATTAAATTTCTTATACATTAAAGCGGAATTCCATGATATCGCCATCTTGAACGATATATTCTTTTCCTTCTTCACGCAAGCGCCCAGCTTCTTTTACGGCCTTTTCAGATCCGTATTTCACTAGATCCTCATATGACATGGTTACTGCACGAATAAATCCTTTTTCAAAGTCTGAGTGGATAATCCCAGCTGCTTGAGGAGCCTTCATACCACGTTTGAAGGTCCAAGCGCGAACTTCTTTTTCACCAGCTGTAAAGTAAGTTCCCAATCCAAGCAAATGGTAAGCAGCACGAGTCAACTTGTCAACGCCTGATTCTGTCAACCCAAGTGCTTCAAGAAACTCTTGCTTATCTTCATCGTCTAACTCAGAAATTTCTTCCTCAGCACGCGCAGAAATAACGACTACTTCAGCATTTTCTGTCGCTGCAAATTCACGAATTTGTTTAACATAGTCGATAGAGTCAGGTTCTGAAACCACATCCTCGTCCACATTGGCAACATAAAGAACTGGTTTAGTCGTCAAAAGGAAGAGACCTTTGACAACTTTTTGTTCTTCATCTGTAAATTCGATGGTGCGAGCTGATTTTCCATCTTCAAGGACTGGTTTAATCTTTTGAAGAACATTGAATTCTGCTACTGATTCTTTATCTTTTTGCGTACGTGCCATCTTTTCTACACGCGCATAGCGTTTATTGACTGACTCTAAGTCAGCAAGAATCAATTCCAGATTAATTGTATCAATATCTGCAAGTGGATCTACAAAGGCGTCTTCACGTCCTTGCTCGCGCATCACATTTTCATCATCAAAAGCACGAACTACGTGAACAATCGCATCTACTTCACGAATATTGGCCAAGAATTTATTCCCTAGCCCTTCTCCTTTTGAAGCTCCTTTTACAATCCCTGCAATATCTGTAAATTCAAATGTTGTTGGCACTGTCTTTTTAGGAGTAATCATTTCAGTTAGTTTTTGTAGGCGTTCATCTGGAACTTCTACCATTCCAACGTTTGGATCAATCGTTGCAAATGGGTAGTTCGCTGCCTCTGCTCCTGCTTTTGTAATTGCATTAAATAGTGTTGATTTACCAACGTTTGGCAAACCAACGATACCTGCTGTTAAAGCCATATTTTCTCATTCTCCGTTTTCATTTCAATCCCTAATATTATAACACAAAAAGGGAAAACTTGCGAATCCTCTAACTAAGGGTTTTCAGTCAATAATTTTATTCATTTTTCGATCAAAATCATAGCGTCCCATCATGACAATATGGTCACAATTACTGCATTTGATTTTGATATCTGCCCCTACACGTGTAATTTCCCAACGATTGGCTTTTTTACCAGTTGACTTAATAGTACAAGCATGTGGTTTTTTCATCTCAACAAAATTTCCAACTTGATACATACTACTCTCCTTTTCTTTTTCGATTATATCATAAAAGAGGCGAGCTAGGCTCAACCTCTTTCACTTAATTTGTACGAACTGGGGTGATAAGTTGCATGAAGTCCTCGTCAGTATCTGCTGGCACAAGAGTAAATGGACGAACAGCTGAGATAAAGCTAATGGTCACCTTTTCGCTATTTAAAGCCTTGAGTGAATCAATCAAGTAAGTTGGGTTGAAACTAATGGTCAAATCTTCACCAGTAACCTGATCAGTATCGATTTCTTCGTTTACTTTACCAACTTCTGGAGAGTGAACATGGGCGCTAACAACCCCATCTTTAATTTCAAGTTTCACAGTACCATTTTGAGTCGCACTTGATAAAAGACGAGCACGCTCCATTGACTGACGTAAGTTTACCACATCAAAAGTAATTGTAGTGTTAAAGTCTGTTGGAATCAAACGATCTGTGTCAGGATAGTTTCCTTCTAGGAGACGAGTATAGAAGCTAATATTTTCGCTTCTAAAGAGGATTTGGTTATTGGCAAAGAAAATCTCTACAGTTTCAATATCATCTGTAAATACTGCTGAAAATTCGCGTAACGAACGGCTAGGAATAACAACATCAAAATCATCACTATTTTTCTCAAGCGTTAATTTTTTCTGGCTTAGGCGATGAGAGTCTGTTGCAACTGTTTTTAGCTCCTTATGTTGACTCAATACAAAATGAACACCAGTTAAAATTGGACGACTCTCTTGTGTACTTGCAGCAAAAGCTGTTTCATTGATAATTTTCTTGAGTAATTTTGTTTCAAGAATTAAAGGAGTGCTTGCTGAAATTTCTTGAATTCGTGGATATTGTTCACTATCTTTTCCTTTTAGGGTAATTTCTGATTTGCCGCTGGTTAAAACAATTTGATTTTGTTCAATTTCTTTAAAATCAAGAGTCACATCAGGTAGACTAGAGACAACATTGATAAAAAAAGAAGCTTCAAGAAGGATCGAACCTAAAGAAGTAATTAACAAACCAGCATCTTCATTTTTTTGAGAAATAAAATTTTCAATTGAAATTTGACCATTTGAACCAATTAAAGTAACACCTTCATTGGTCACGTCAATTTTGACTGTTGATAAAATAGGAATGGCATTTTTAGAGCTAATGGCTCTCTTAGTAGTATTTAAGGCTTGTAGAAATAAATTTTTATTAATTGAAAAATGAATCATGGATTCTCCTTTATTTATTTTTAGTATTAGAAGGATAATAGTAATAATAGAGTCTGTGAAATCTGTGGAAAACAGACTTTAAACAAGTCATATCAAGTTTTTAGGCTTGTTTAAAAAATGTGGATAAAAAAGATAAAAAAGCAAAAGTTATCCACAAGTTATTTAATTTTCTTTTTGATTGATTCAATTTCTAAACGTAAATTATCGTCTTCATCAATCAAAGATTTAATTTTGGCATGGGCATGAATAACTGTTGTATGGTCTTTTCCACCAAATTCCTTCCCAATTTTTGGAAGACTATTATCTGTTAGTTCTCTAGATAAATACATGGCTACTTGACGGGCTAACACAATATTTTGAAGGCGTCTGCTTCCCTTTATTTCTTTGATACTGACACCATAAAAGTTACCCACTTCATTTTGGATTTTATCAATTGGGATGACGAGCATTTGGTTAACATCTTGTTTACGTGCTCGAATAGCCTCTGCAGCGATATCAATAGTGATATCCTTAATCTTCTTCACTCTGGCAATTAAAGTAATGTCGTTGATTGCTCCTTCAAGTTCTCGGACGTTTGAATCAAATTGACCAGCAAGGTATTCTAGGGTATCACTTTGGAAATGGTAGTCTAAATGCTCTGTTTTGCTTTGTAAAATGGCAATACGTGTCTCAAAGTCAGGTGGTGTGATGTTTTGCGTCAAGCCCCAGCTAAAGCGTGTCACAAGCCGTTCTTCAAGGCCCTCTAGGTGTTTAGGGCTACGATCACTAGTCAGAACAATTTGTTTTTGATTGTTATGGAGAACATTGAAAGTATTGAAAAATTCTTCTTGAGTTGCAACTTTTTTTCCACTCAGCGATTGGATATCATCAATTAACAAGAGATCGAGGCTACGGTAGGTTTTTTTGAACTTATCCATTTCACCAAGTCTCAGATGTTCAAGAAAGTCGTTGATAAAGCTTTCAGCAGGGATGTACTTCACACGCGCATCAGGAATATTTTTCAAAATCTCATTCCCAATTGCATTGAGTAAGTGAGTTTTACCAAGGCCAGGTCCTCCATAGATAAAAAGAGGATTATAGGTCAAGGCCAAATCTTCAGAGACAGCCAAAGCGGCTGATACTGCCCAAACATTTCCATCCCCTTGAATAAAATTATCAAAGGTATACTTTTCTTTTAATCCAGTATCCGAATAAGGAATAGATGATAACTTTGGACTATAGTCATAAAGAGTTGAATTGGTAGTTTCTTCAACTTGTGAGACAGCCGTATCTTGAGGTTTGGTGAAAATATAGTGGGGAGTTATCTCAGCATCATAAATTTCAAAACCAGCAACTACAATAATATCTTTTAGTTGTTTTTCCCAGACCATTTCCATTTCAGATCGTGGTAAAAATATAGTGGCAACATTTTCCTCTACCTTGATGAGTTCAGCTTGAATAGCATAGAAATCATACATGGATCGAGTCAGTCTTTCTTGAGCAAATTCTAATATACGATTCCAAAATTGTTTTTCTTTCAA